>JADFOC010000115.1 GCA_022563075.1 Pseudomonadota bacterium | reverse complement strand
GAACCGGGGGAAATCTAGATGGGGTCTAACGCAATGTCGTCGAGCGTCTATCGCCGCATCGACATCGAAACGGCGTCGCAAGGAAAGATTATCGTTATGATGTTCAACGGCGCGATCCGGCGTGCGGAGTGGGGACGAGATCGGCGCCCTGGCCGCCGCGTTCGACACGATGACGGCACGATTGCAGCGGCAGCACCTGGGCACGCTGGAGGCCCTGGTGTCGGCCATCGACGCCCGTGACCCGTACACACGTGGGCACTCCGTGCGGGTGGGGCACCTCTCAGTGGATCTGGGGGAGGCCCTGGGGCTGAGCGCCGCCCAGCTCCAGCACCTCCAGATCGGCGGCTATCTCCACGACATCGGGAAGATCGGTATCCGCGACGCAGTCCTGCTGAAGCCCGGCAAGCTGACCGACGAAGAGTTCGACCTGATCAGACAGCATCCCACGATCGGTCTCGACATCTTGCGAACGCTCGATCTTCCTCCCGCAGTGATCGCCGTCGTCGGAGGCCACCACGAGAAGCTGAACGGCGCGGGCTACCCGCTCGGGCTCTCGGCTGAGGAGCTGACAATCTTTCCGAGGATGCGCTATGGGTCATGCGCGGTGGCTCATTCGCCGATACGGTGAACAATGTTCGCACAGCGGTCCGTGGTGGCGTAGATCCAGGAGTTCGCAACGACACCATCGGATTTCGCCTGGTCATCACCACCCTGTAGAAACAACCAATTTACCCTGATCAGTAAACCGATTCTCCACTACTTCGTTCTATTTAGCAGTCGAGCGAATACCAGTCGCCCGATTTGACACTAATCAGTAGGCAGGAGATGCGGTAATGAAACTTATTCCTTTAGCAACAACATTTGGCCTGGTGTTTTTAGTGGGCCTGAGCTCGGCACAAGCACGTCCCCACACCTACCTCTCACATAAACGAGTAGTGGTCGAGCATAAGGTGGTGGTCAAGCCGGCACCTATACGCGCACTGGTTAGGCATCTGACGGATGTTAGGCTGACAGTACTTCCGGCGAACCATGTTCGCACGATACACGCCGGGGCAACCTATTATTACCACGATGGTATTTATTACCTGCAAGAACCGCAGGGCTACGTGGTGGTTAAACCGGTCGCAGGGCTTCGCATAGCTACTCTACCCCACGGCTATGTCACCGTTCGTGTTGGTCGAGATACTTTGTATCGCTTCAACACTACGTATTACCGCCGAGATAATGGTGTCTACATAGTCGTGTGAGCTTGTAGGCACCTCAAATCAAAGTCTGCATCTGTTTTTGCATAAACACTGAGCAGATATCGACTGCAACTGGCATACCCGGCTAGCTGGACTGAGGATCCGAAGACAACTAATTTCGTTCTGGAAGCGCGAAGGTCAGAATCAGATCGCCGCCTCGGCGCCCTCTCGATCCACCACCAGAGGCAACGGTGATGTACTCTTGCCCGTCAATAATATACGCCGAGGGTGATGAGTAAACGCCAGCCCCCGTATTAAAACGCCAGAGCTGTTCGCCAGTCGCCGCGTCGAAGGCATAAAAATAGCCAGCCGTGTTACTGCCTGCGCCAACGAATACCAAGCCACCGGCGGTAACAACCGGACCCGCTTGACCATGACCTTCGTAGATTTGTCGCCAGATCAATTCGCCGGTGCTGGGATCGTAGGCAGAGAAATAACCCTTCGGATCGCGTCCGGAATTAAATGGCTGATCGATGGCGGCTACATAGAGCAGGCCTGTTTGCTTGCTGTAGGCAAGCGGTCCGTAACTGGAGCCGCCACCGAACCCGGGTGCAAATATTTGATTGGGCCCAATGGGAGTGAACTGCTCAACCAGAGTATTGGCTTCCATGTGTTGCGCAGGAATATCCGTTGGATAAATCGGCGAAACTGGCTCCATGCGATCGCCATTGGCCTTATGGGGAATCGGCTGAGTGGGCCAGGGTACTTCTCCCTCCAGTTCGGTTTCAAGGGATACCGGAGTCTCGATGATGTCATGCACCGGTTCGCCGGTTTCACGGTTGAGGATATACAACCAGCTATTTTTACTGGCTTGCGCCAGCGCTTTAACCGGTTGGCCGTCGACTTCCATATCAAACAACACCGGCTGATTGCCCGAATCGTAATCCCACACATCATGATGAACTTGCTGGTAATACCATTCCAGTCTGCCTTCATCCAAGGTCAGAGCGATTAAGGAATCACTAAACAGATTCATGCCATCGCGCTCGGTGCTGTCGCCAAATGGATTGCCCACCGCGAAATATACCAGCCCCAATTCCGGATCGATGGAAGGCGTTTCCCAGATTCCGCCACCGTTACGTTCCGTACCTACCCAGGTAGGGCCAGCGATATCCCAGCCCTGATCATTTTCATCTTGTGGGATGGTATTGAAGTGCCACAAGACCTCACCGGTCTTGGCATCGATAGCAAGTACAAAACCACCGGCGATATGACTCTCGCTGCGAGTCGTGCCAACATAGATGACTCCGTTGTAAACCTGTGGCGCGGTGGTGAACCAATAGCCAACTTCGATGGCGGTTTCCAAGTCGGGATTCCTTAAATGCAAGACATCGAGAATCACCGGCGCCTGCCCGTTATCGCCAAATCCTGCTAAGGGCTCACCGGTGAGGGCATCCAACGCGAACATGAAAGACCCCGCGGCGGAGTAGATAACGCCATCTTCGTACGCGACTCCGCGATGTCTGAAGATATAGCCTTCTCGTCGCCCACCGCCCAATAGACGAGTGACATCGTAGCCCCAGAGCAGGTGACCATCTATAGCATTAAGTGCATACACGCTGCCGCGAGAATCGGTCAGGTACATGATCTCATCGACCACGATGGGAGTGGTTTGATTGCTTACACCATCGATTACACCATGTTGGAATAACCACTTCGGCGTCAATGTGGCGACATTATCAGGAGTAATCTGATCACCGGGGGAGAAACGCGATCCGGCGAGATCCAGATTGTGCAGCGGCCAATCCATGTTGCGAACAGACGATGCACGCCTGAGTTGGATCACCGGGGTCGATTGTTCTGCCTCTGCCACCGCGTTGGTGCTGCTGGTGGCCACCTCGAGCGAGGTGGTTTCATTTTGAGGAGAGCAACTAAAAAGCAGAATCATCAGACTGGTCAACAATACCAGTAACTTTGACTCATTGGTGCGGTAGTTAGACATCAGGTTGCTTCCTCATTCTAATTGTCAGGAAAGGGAGCCCACGATCAAGCATAGACATCAGATACTTGATCGGAGGCTCTCCAGGTGAGTTTACTGGCTGCTTTCGAGCATATACTCCACTACAGCCTTTAAGTCTTCATCACTGCAATCGGTACATAATCCTCTAGGTGGCATCATCCCGTTCAAACCCTTAATGGTATTTTGCACCAGTGTATCAAGGCCCTTCTCCAGCCGAATTTCCCATTCGATAATATCGCCCACCTCTGGAGCGTGGGCGGCACCGGTGCCGTGACAGGCGTAACAGGTATTCTGATACTTCTGCGCGGCATCGAAGTTATCAGACGGCGCAGCCATTAAATTGCTGGCTATAAGAAAAGTGAAGATGGCTAAAAGCGGGCAAAGTATTCTATTCATTTCATTTCCATTACCGTCTTAAGACACCTTAGTATTGCTTTCTCACAATATTAAAAAATTCTATAAATTTTTGCATGTGCGCACTATTTTGAGAGATGACCAGTGAATGATCACCGCCCGGAATCTCGACATAGACGTGTTGCATTCCCAACTCTCGCATTTTCGCTACCCAGCGCCGGGTCAGCGTGACCAAACCATCTTCATCACCCTGTAATACCAAGATTGGTAAGTGTTGTATCTTCTCGAGGCTTGTCTCGATATCGGCATCGCGCTGTGGTGCCGGCGCCGCAACCCCCAATGCGGCGAATAGATCTGGATATTTAGCGGCGATATGATAGGTGCCTGCCCCACCCATGGAATGTCCCCAGAGATAGAGGCGGTTATCATCGATATTGAACTCATCGCGCACCAGCCGTATAACTTCCATGACATCCTGTTCGCTATAGGACGAATCTTCCATGTCTTCCAGTGGCCTGGAGCCAAACCAACCTCGTCGAGTGTAGCCAAGCGGAGTAACCACGATATAACCGTTGGCTTCTGCCTGATCCAGAAGGCCATGGTAGCCCATAAGCCAATCATAGCTTCTACCCAGGCCATGTAGAGAAACTATCAAAGGTGACTTGTCACCTTCATTAGATCTGGCGCTAACTTTGGACGGGACAAACAGGGCGTAGGGAATGGTTTCACCAGTTGGGGGAAACGTGTAACTCCGGTGCTGTATCCTTGGATCATCAATATAACTCTCATCATCGCTGGCCTGGCGATCGGCAATTGCGAGCGAGGAGATTAGCAGCAGTATCGGGACAAGGCTCACTTTCAGTATATTTTTCATTTTTAGGGCCCTGATTTATTAAACTGGTAAAGTGACCAGAGCATAAACCAATTCGATAGCAGGAATCAAAGAACCGTGTGTCCTGAGAGCTTATAGGCCTAGGTGGTTAAGATTCCAGGCTTACCATTCTGGATCAAATCGGCTAATTGATGGGTTGGTTAAATAACTCGCTCTCAGCCAGCACTCTGATCATGGCGATAGCGTCTCGGTCCATCTGTACATAGGCCGCTTTAAGATGTTCGCCGACGTCCACCTGATCATCGCTTGTGTCTAGTTCTCGTTTATAGGTGAAGCGCACAAATAAATCACCGGTCTCATGCTCTTCGATAAGGGCAGTGCTTGCCGCGCTAATCTGTTGCCTATCCGCTATGGTTTTCGTACAGATCTTTTCCTGTGGATACAGTATTACCCGTTCACAGAAGCTGGTATCACCTGCCTCTATAGTGCGCAAGAATTCGTTTTTACCCCGTTCTTCAAATTTGCATTGCAGGCCGGTATTAAACTTATCCGGATTTCGAGCTCGCAGAACCAATCCCTGCCATAATTGATTTCGAGTTAAAGGAGTTCGGCTGGCATCAGCCAGATCATTAACCCGTACAATATGTTCAAATTCCAGCAAATCACAAACCCGTGAATTATTAGTGAAGGGTTACTCGACCAACTGTAAGTCCCAGGACTCAAGCTCATCGATTAGTTCGTAATCAGTCCAGTCAAATTTAAGCGGAGTGAGTGTGATGTAACCTTGTTGGTAAGCATAGGTATCCGTACTCGTGTCGGTAGACTGCGCAATGATACGCTCACGTTCATATACCGACTGATTGTCGGATTGCTCAACCAGGTCATAGGCGATTGTTCTTAAATAGGAATCACCCATGGGTCGGACCAGGACTCCTTTAAGCTCGCCACGGGGAATATTAATCGAAATCATGACATCGACGGGTGCACCATGTTGTTGATACCGTGCAACCAGTTGAGTCGCGAATTTCGCCGAAGCCGCGGTATCGACACCCTCCACATCTTGCGATATGGCGATCGCTGGGACACCTTGATACAAGCCCTCCATGGCGGCACCGACTGTGCCGGACAAATGTGACACGTCTCCCACATTAGCGCCAAGATTGATGCCAGAAACAACCAAATCAAAAGCATTGTCTTTCCCTAGTTCCACCAGACCAAAACGTACTGCGTCTGCTGGTTTGCCATGTACGGCATAACCAAAGAAACTACCGTCCCGGTAAATTTTGTCGACGACGATAGGGCCGCCAGCAGTGGATTGGCTGCTACCCGACTGATTCACATCGGGTGCCGCTACCACTACCTCCACTCCTGGCATGGCGGCAAGTTCTAACTGCAGTGCGGCGAGTAGAGGAGACTCGATTCCATCATCATTTGAGAGTAATACTCGATAGGATTGTGCTGCGAGCGCGGGGCTAAGCAAAGCCATGAGGGCGATGGCCAATGATTGTCGGAAGACTTTTGTCATGCTGTTCTCACTGTGACTGATTATTGTTGTAAGATTTAAAAGGAATTCATGCAATATAGTACAAATGGGTCTGTTATTTCACAAATACTCGCACCAAACTAGAGTTGAGTTCATCATGAAACTGCTAAAGCACCTCATCTGCCTGCTATTTTATTTTACTACATCGTTTGCACTGGGACAGGATGCTCAAGCACCACAAGCGGATAGTCAAGAGTTACACAATAACCTGTTAGTTGCAGTAGCCTGGAAGCAGACAGCGGCGGAATACCGTGCATTGTATTACCAGGGCTTCAATCTGGCGCGGATGCGAGTAGAGCTGGCGCTGGCCAATCACACAAGTGCGAGTAAACCGCTGGCGGTGGTAACCGATGTAGATGAAACTCTGTTACTGGCCAGCGACTATTGGGGCTACTTGATCAATCAAGGCCAGGACTTTTTTGATGATGCCAGTTGGGATCGATGGTTGCCAGAAAATCGCGCCGTTGCAAGCCCTGGTGCACTTGAATTCCTGCGTTTTTGTGAATCCAACAATGTCGAAGTGTTCTATGTGACCAACCGTAATCAAGGGGATGCAACCTATCAGATTGCGGTGGCCAATTTACAAGCCTGGGATTTTCCTTACGTGGACCAACAACACCTCACCGTGCTACGCGAATCATCCAATAAGGAGACGGTACAGCAGCGAATAATGCAGGACTATGAGGTAGTGGTGTTTCTCGGTGATAATTTGAATGATTTTCGGCGCAAATATTACCGCAGCAGCGTAGAGCAAAGGCTAAGCCTGATGCAGGAAGATCGTGAACGCTATGGCCGCGATTTTATTCTGTTCCCCAACCCCACAGACGGCCATTGGATTCGTGCCATATTTGGAGATTCGGAACCCCCGCCCAGCGACCGTAACCGGCAAGTCTTGAAGGACGCGGCTACTCGTGAAGCCTGGACACCCTGATAAAACGCTGGAGACTATTCGATTCGACAAGTTTGCAGGCAACCACGAGAATGCTTGCGCTACGCATGATTGGATACCTCAATCAACCCAGAAGTATGGTTTAAACCCTTCAATCACCCCAAGTTACAACTTGATAATCGCATCGTCATGGCTCCCATGACTCGGCAGTTTTCCCCCGATGGCATCCCCGATGAGAATGTAAGGGAGTACTATCGGCGGTGTTGGCTTCATTATCACCGAGGGAACGACAATTCCCCACTACGCAGCCTATTCCGACGTAAAGATTCCATGCCTTCATGGTGCGGTACTAGAGGGTTGGCAACGGGTGGTGGACGCCGTGCACGCAGCCGGTGGCAAAATTGCTCCACAACTTTGGCATGTAGGCTCGATTCGAAAACCGGGACAAGGCCCGCACCCGGATTATCCGACAGCGAGTCCATCGGGGCTGTTGCATCCAGGGGAAAAGGTATTAGAACCGCTGAGCATGGACCAAATCGATGAACTTATCGCGGCGTATACCCAGGCGGCGATCGATGCCGTCAAAACCCGCCACAACCCATAACCATCTAATTTCGTCAAAAACTTCAATTCTGAAATATTCAGGACTAGACTCAGAATGCTGACCAAAAGGGTCAGTGGATTTAGTTGAATGCATGTTTCAAAAGGAGTTGAAAATGAGAGAATTGACGAGTGAAGAGATAGAGCAGGTTAGCGGTGGTGTAGGAGTTTTAGGAGCTGTAATTGGAGCAGTCGTTGGCGGGGGAAGCGCGGCTTTTAACGGAGGAAATGTTGGTAATATTATCGGGGGTGCAGCATTAGGCGCTGGGTCAGGGTGTTTTGGAGGG
>JADFOC010000114.1 GCA_022563075.1 Pseudomonadota bacterium | reverse complement strand
GGCATTCGCGAGTTTTGGCAAAAAAGCCAGTACCTTGCTGGGGGTGGATATTAGTTCAACCTCAATAAAGATATTGCAATTGAGCCCAAGTGGAAATAAATACAAGGTAGAGAATTACGTAATCAGGCCGCTACCGGCGAATGCTGTGGTTGAGAAGAACATCAGTGACATCGGTGCCGTGGGTGAATGTATCGCGCAGGCTGTCAGTATTCTCAAGCCGTCGATGAAAGATGCGGCTGTCGCGGTGGCTGGCTCTGCCGTGATTACCAAAACCATTGAGATGAATGCTGCTTTGACCGATTCGGAAATGGAAAACCAGATTGTGGTGGAAGCCGATCAATACATTCCCTACCCACTGGATGAGGTTTCCATCGATTTCGAGCGCCAGCAATTGTCGGAACGCAGTCCCGATATGGTTGAGGTGTTGTTGGCAGCCTGTCGCCGGGAAAACGTGGATGCGAGAGTAACTGCATTGGAACTTGGCGGACTCGAGGCCAAGGTGGTGGATATCGAAGCCTATGCGATTGAGCGAGCGTATACGCTGCTAGCTGAACAAATTGGGTCAGACGAAGAGCAAACCGTCGCCATCATCGATATCGGTTCCATGATGACTACTCTGAACGTGATTCTTGATGGCAAAACTATTTATACGAGAGAACAAATGTTTGGTGGCAACCAACTCTCCGAAGAAGTGCAAAGGCGTTTTGGCCTGAGTGCGGCAGAGGCCGAAACGGCCATGAAACGCGGCGGCTTACCGGAAGAGTACGAACTCGAGATTTTGGCACCATTCAAAGATGCGGTGGTGCAACAAGTGAGCCAGACGCTACAGTTTTTCTTTTCATCAAGTCACTACAATGAAGTCGACTACATATTAATGGCTGGTGGAGTCGCTGCGATCGAAGGTCTATGTGATCTGGTGCAGGAGAGTCTATCTACTCCGGCCAAGGTGGCAAATCCATTTGAGGATTTAGTGATAGGCTCAAAGGTTAATAAGACCATGCTGCACAATGATGCACCTTCATTATTGATTGCCTGCGGGCTGGCAATGCGAGGCGAGTACTAGTGGCACATATTAATCTACTGCCATGGCGAGAGCGCTTGCGTGAAGAGCGCAAGCGCGAGTTCTTTTCCATACTAATCGGCGTGGTGATTATTGCGGGCGGCCTGATATTCCTGGTGCATACTTATTACATCAGGGAAATAAACACGCAGACAGCGCGTAACGATTTTCTTCAGACCGAGATTCAAATATTGGATGAGCGGGTTTCCGAAATCACTCAGCTGCGCCAGCAGAAGGAAGACATTCGCGCACGCATGAATGTTATTACTGACTTGCAAGGCACCCGGCCAGTGATAGTCCGAGTTTTTGATGAGATGGTGAAAACGCTGCCGGATGGGGTCTATTACGAAACCCTGACTCGAACGGGCGATACGATAGCGATAGAGGGTGTCGCCGAATCTTATGCTCGCATCACAGAACTGCTGCGTAATCTGGACGATTCGGAATGGTTTAGAGATTCGGACTTGTTCGACATCGCTGCGGTTGCGGACGGCAATCGGGCGACCGACGCCTTTAGCTTTTCATTGACTCTGACGCTGCAACTGCCAGATCAACAAGAGGAGGTTTAGGGGGCACAGATGTCAATTATCACTAACATCAGCAACGATCTAAGAAATTTTGACTGGAACGATTTACAGGACCTGGACACCATCGGTATCTGGCCTGCGCCGGTTAAAGTTCTGATTGTTCTGGCGATTTTTATTGGCTGTGGCGCCGCAGGATTTTTTCTTGATATTCAAAAGCAACAGATCGATTTGACTGATGTGACCAGGGAAGAAAGCAACTTACGAATAGAATTTCAGCAGAAAGCATTTCTGGCAGCGAATCTGGAAGAATACCGGGCGCAGACAGTGGAAATGGAAGAATCCTTTACCGAACTTCTGCGGCAGCTCCCTTCACAGACAGAGGTGGCTGGGCTAGTTGATGATGTCACAGAAACAGGAATAGGCAGTGGTCTTGAATTTGCCAATTTGGAATTACCTGCCGAACAAATACAAGAATTTTATATAGAAATACCGATGAATTTAGATGTTGTAGGCGGCTATCACGATTTTGGTACCTTCGTAAGTGCCGTGGCCAGCCTGGACCTGATTGTGACGCTGCATGATTTTTCGATTAGATCGCGGGACGATACCTTCTTGGAAATGAGTATCGTGGCACGGACTTATCGTTACAAAGACGTCGATGAGGAATCTCAGTAAGTGAGAGTAATGCAACGAGCCATTAGGACTATAACCATGGCGGGGACTTCTCTGCTGCTGGTGGCCTGTGCCCGTGTCGACAGCTTTGTTGATTTGCAAAACTTTGTTGATGAGATAAAGAGCCAGCAGACAGCTCCAGTGGAGCCGGTTCCTGAGTTCCCCCCCTACGAGGGATTTATATACAGTGCCGCATCACTTAGGAGTCCATTTGCTGTGCCACTGATTATCGACAGTGACAGTGGGATTGTCTTGGCTCAAGACGTGGAACCAGATTTCGACCGACCCAGAGAGATGCTCGAAAGCCAGGCGTTTAGTGAACTTTCTATGGTAGGGATGCTGACCAGAAACGGCATTTTCGAGGCATTGGTGGAAGATGGGCTCGGAGTAGTTCATCGTGTAGGAATAGGCAGGTACCTGGGTCGCAATCATGGCCGCATCGAACATATTTCGGAAACTCAATTAGATGTAATTGAAATTGTTCCTAATGGCAGTGGTGGCTGGGTAGTACGACCACAATCGCTCACGTTGCAATAACTCATGTGAGTTGAGGTTATCAATATGTGCAAGAAGAACAGATTGTTAGAATTCGAATTACCGAGGGGCGATATGCGTATCTCGTTGCATCGAATGACACAGTTCCTTTTTAGCATGATGTTTGCTGGCGCAGTCGCTGCGCAGCAATCAGTAACATTGGATAGTATTGGTTTTGTCAACTTGCCAGGTGACGCCATCGAAATACAATTGAGTTTCGATTCCGTGCCACCGGAACCCAGCGCATTCGTATTAGACAACCCTGCTCGCATTTCACTGGATTTGGTCGGCGTAGCCAGTGCGCTTTCACAACAACGATTCAATATCGATTCAAACAATGCGCAAAGTGTAATAGTGTTGGATGATGGCTCTCGCACGCGACTGGTGGTTAATTTAGACCAATTGGTTAATTATGAAACGCAGATAGTCGGAAATGTGCTGACCATCCGCGTGGGTAACGATTCGCCCTCAATCGGCGGTGTTGCCGCCGTGGGGCAGATATTCACCGGCATTGCCAGTGATGCAGACAATGCGATCACCGATGTTGGCTTTCGCAGAGGTGACGATGGCGAAGGCCAGGTAATTATTGAATTGTCTAACGATCGGGTTATTGGCAGTGTTGAACAAGTGGGCTCTCGGGTCTATGTTGAATTCATCAACACGACGGTCCCCGATGACTTGAACCGGCGATTAGATGTTAGCGATTTCGCTACAGTAGTTTCAACCATAGACGTGTTAGGGCAAACCGGGCGAGCGACTATCGTCATTGATGTGGATGGGGCTTACGAATATGTGGCTTACCAGACTGGTAACCAGTACACGGTCAGTGTGCGTCCGCCTGTCATCGATATTTCGGTTGCCGATGCAACAGCGGCCTATACCGGAGAGATAACTGGTCTATCTTTCCAGGACATTCCAGTGCGATCGGTACTGCAAATACTGGCGGACTACTATGATTTTAATTTGATCGCGACTGAAGCAGTATCCGGCAACATCACTATACAGATGAATAATGTGCCATGGGATCAGGCGTTGGAGCTGGTACTGCGAAGCAGCAATCTGGGAAGTCGTTTGGAAGGAAATGTGTTGTATGTGGCACCATCGGATGAAATTGCCGCACAGGATCAATTGGAATTAGAGGCCAATCGACAGGCAGAAGCATTGGCTCCCATGTATACCGAATTCATGCAGGTAAACTACGCTGACGCGAGTGACATTTTGGATCTGTTGATCGGCAACGCTGGCGCTGGTGCGGCTGCAGGCGGCGCTGATTTAGGTGGTGCGCCCGGGGCTGCACCTAGCAGCGGTGGTATACTTTCCCCTCGCGGCACCGCCACGGTGGACCCGCGTACTAACATCATTATCGTGCGTGACATCGAAGAGAAACTCGAAGAAGTACGCGGCATGCTGGTACGTCTGGATGTACCTGTGCGCCAGGTATTGATTGAAGCGCGAATCGTAAACGTCGCAGTAGACATTGGCCGTGATCTGGGTATTCGCTGGGGCGGTGCCGGTAGTGCCGCGACCGGTGACAGTTTTCGCTACGGGGGTTCCCAGGCGGCGACACTGGAGCAGGGGAACAACGAGGTTGCGCGGCAGGTAGCCATACAAAATGCGTTGATTGCCGGTGAGGCGGCTCTATTGCAGGCCTTAACGGATGGAACCGATCCTAGTCTGATCAATACCGTGGTCGGTCAGGCCATTGCAGGTATATCAATACCAATAGGCTCCGTCACTTTTCCCGATGCCCTGGCAGTGGATTTGGGAGTCGAAGGCGCAGGGGCATCTTCGTTTTCGATTGGTTTCACCGGCAACAGCGGTCTGATTGAGTTGGAATTGTCGGCACTGGAAAGCAGTGGCAATGGCGAGGTCATCGCGCGTCCTAAAGTAACCACCCAGGATAAAGTCGAGGCATTAATTCAGTCGGGTGTGCGTATACCTTATCAATCCCAGGCGGGTGGTACCGCGGGTGGTTCCACCACGGAATTTGAAGATGCGGTACTGTCTTTGCGAGTGACTCCACAGATCACGCCGGACGGCAGGATTAATATGGCACTCGACATCAGACAGGACTCGGTCGCAGCTGGTTCAGGTGCGATTCCGGCAATTAATACCAACCAGATCACTACCAGTGCACTGGTTAATGACGGCGAAACCATAGTTCTGGGTGGTGTATTTAGAGAAGAAACTACGACTACGGAAACCAAAACTCCTTTTCTGGGTGACCTTCCCTACGTGGGAAGGCTCTTCAAACGTACGGAATATAATTACAGACGTACCGAGCTGCTAATTTTCATCACGCCGAAAATTATAACTGACATCAATATCAGGTAAATCCGCCAGTCTCGATCTGTGTCAGCGACGGCTACAGAATTGGGATTGGCTTCAGTTTCCTCCTGGCGTTATCCAAGATCTATGATCGGCCCCCCGGTTTCAGTTTTTTATTGAGTACAAAATCTGAACTGGAAGTAGCGCAACATAACTGCGGTCGAGGTGCATGTGCATGAATTATTCTGGAAATGTATTTCTGGTGGGTCCTATGGGTGTAGGTAAAACCACTATAGGTCGGGTGCTGGCCGAACTCCTGGGGCTTGAATTTTTTGATTCAGACCGCGAGATCGAAACGTCCACGGGTGCTGATATTCCCTGGATATTCGATGTGGAGGGTGAAAGCGGTTTCCGCATTCGGGAATCACGCATGATTGACCAGCTCAGCGGCAAACAAAATATCGTGATGGCGACCGGTGGTGGAGCCGTACTCGCTGAAGAAAACCGTAAGCGGCTGAAAGATCGGGGAGTGGTGGTTTATTTGCGTGCGTCCATTAATCAGCAAATCGAGCGAACCACTCGCGACAAGAATCGACCGCTACTGCAAACCTCAGATCCAGAACAGAAAATCCGGGAGTTAATGAAAATTCGTGATCCACTGTATAGCGAACTGGCCGACATCATTATCGATACCAATCGTCGAAACCCGCGAGCGCTTAGCCATGATATCGGTCGGCAATTAGAAAGTTATTGAGGCCTAGATCGAGGAACAACACATGGTGAGCAACTGCCCCTGGAATGAATTTGCATGCAGACCGTAACCGTCAAGCTGGCAGATCGAAGTTATCCAATCTTCATCGGCAATGGTTTGTTTAATGATGTTGACCTGGTCGCGCCTTATCTTGGCAAAGGCAGGGTCGTTATCATCACCAATGATGTTGTGGCACCGCTTTACCTGGAAAAGGTGAAGCCCTTATTCGCCGCCCACCAGTGTGACCAGATAGTGCTTCCCGATGGAGAGGCGCACAAGAATCTGGATACCATCAGCCATATCTACGACAAATTACTGCAAGATAAATTCGATCGCAATACGACGTTGGTTGCTCTCGGTGGGGGTGTGGTTGGAGATATCACCGGGTTCGCCGCTGCTACCTTTCTCCGAGGAGTTAACTACATCCAGCTGCCCACCACGCTGTTAGCGCAGGTGGATTCATCGGTCGGAGGCAAGACTGGAGTCAATCATGCGCTGGGTAAAAACATGATAGGCGCCTTCTATCAGCCACGATGTGTGGTTGCAGACACCACGGTACTCGACACTCTGGCCGAACGCGATATCAAAGCCGGACTGGCGGAAGTGCTCAAATATGGGCTGATCGACAATGTCCAGTTCTTTCACTGGTTGGCTGCAAACAGTTCGGCCATTATCCAACTTGATGCGGCCTGCTTAATCGAGGTAATCAAGGTCTGCTGTGTAGCCAAGGCAGACATCGTTGCTCAAGATGAAAAAGAGTCGGGTATACGTATGTTGCTGAATCTGGGCCACACCTTTGGACACGCCATCGAGACGGCATCTGGCTATGGCACCTGGTTGCATGGCGAAACAGTGGCCATGGGAATCGTGATGGCAGCCGATCTGTCCATGCGTCTGGGATGGATTGATCAGAACTGCGCCCAGCAAATTCGGTCGGTATTTGAGAAAAATTACGGTATGCCCGTGGTACCTCCTGCCGATATAAGCATAAAGCAGTACCTGGATTTAATGTCATCAGACAAGAAAGCCGAGCTGGGCAAGATTCGATTTATCTTATTGAAATCGATTGGTCAAGCGGTGATCGAGAGTGACATTGATAACGACTCATTAGAGGCAACACTAACAGCTGGTAATCAGCTCTGTATGTAAACGTGAAAGAATACGTCAGTCGCTTAAAACTAGATTTCGATCCGTTTGAACCGGGAATTGCCAGCAGAGATTTTTTCGCCGGTGGTAATCGACAGCAACTGCTGGATCGAATAATTGAGCGCTCACTCTATGGCAATACCATTGTCACGGTGACGGGATGCTTGGGCAGCGGTAAGACTACCTTGGCGCGTAATTTTTGCAACAGCTTCACCGAAGAAGCAGTGTGCGTGTTAGTACCAGCTACGCTGTTCATGAATCAAAGCCAATTCCTGGATGCAGTGATTCGACAACTGCCGTTGCAAGCGGCTACTGCATCGAATCCAGATTGCATTATTGAGCAAATTTGTGAGTTCGCTGGTGGCTTGGATCTGGAGGCGCGCGCACTAATTCTGATAATTGATGATGCGCATGAATTGAGCACCGAAGTCTTTGAATTGGTAGTTCTGTTACTCGATAGATCTGTCGACTCCAGTGCCCATGCATTGCTGCTAGGCGAAAGCCAATTGATTGGTATGTTGCACAGCTCCATACCGAGCGCCAGTCTGGACAGCCTGGCCATGTTTGAACTGGAAGCTTTGGGCAGTGAAGAAACGCTTGAATACATCCGCTTCAAACTAGCCAATGCCGGATTTCACCAACAATTGTCCATACCGGGAGGTGTTCTGGGTGGCATCCACAATGCCTCGAATGGCATGCCTGGCACTATTAATGCGTTAATGACCGATGCCTTGGCTACGGAGTTCGCTAAGGAAAACAGTGATAGCGATAGATCGCGTCTTTATACCTATGCTGTGCGTTATTGGTTG
>JADFOC010000113.1 GCA_022563075.1 Pseudomonadota bacterium | reverse complement strand
AAGGCGGTCGCCTTGCCCGAGAGCGCGTAGAGCCCGAACAGCTCGCTGCGCACCTCGGGCGGGGCGAGGCGCGCCATCAGCGAGCGGCTGGCCGCCTGGGCCGGGCCGATGAACAGCCCGATCCCGCAACCGAAGACGACGAACCAGACCGGGGTCTCGACCACCAGGATCGCCACGCCGGCGACCGTCAGGCCGACCAGGGAGACCATGATGGTCGGCTTGGCGCCGAGCCGGTCGTCCATCCAGCCGAAGCCGACCGCCCCGAGGCCGGCCGCGACGTTGAGCAGGATGCCGAATTTTAGAATCTCCTCGAAGCTCATGCCGAAGGTCCCGGCCGCGTAGATGCCGCCGAAGGCGAACAGCGTGTTGAGCCCATCGGTGTAGATCATGCGGGCCAGCAGGAAGCGGCCGATCTGGCCATGGAAGCGGGTGGACAGCGGGGCATGGTGGCGACCGACTTGTTCCAGTTCATTCGCGAGTTAGTTAACCCAACGTAGAGATCATGTCGCAGCAGCAGATATTTCTTGAAGACGAAGCCGCCACCTTAGAATTTGGCAAACAACTGGCGCAGGCGACATTTGTAGAACCGCTGGCAGCAGATAACGATCTTGTTCCTGGACGGGGAGTTGCTTCGATCGGAGGTGTGCTTCATTTGCACGGCGATCTGGGCGCCGGCAAGACCACCCTGGCTCGAGGTATCTTGCGTGGCTATGGGTATCTGGGCGCGGTGAAGAGCCCTACCTATACCCTGGTCGAGCCCTATGAGTTTGATCGATGCCAAATTATTCATATTGATTTCTACCGACTCTCAAGTGCTGAAGAGGTGGAGTATCTGGGTATCGAAGACTATTTTGCGGCAACCAACTTATGCCTCATCGAGTGGGCAGAGAAAGGACTGAAACTGATTCCGGCAGCGGATTTAAAGATCGAAATCGAATCCGATGGAACGGGCCGACTGTTGAAGTGTCAAAATAAGTCCGCCAAGGGTGCACTTATAGCCAAAAGATTGTGGGCTGCATGCCGAAATTTATAGACAACGTGGACTATGTCATTAACCAATAGCTATGCATTCGAGTAACCCAGCAAATCGATCTGCCCTTGCTTTATTAACGGGCTCGCTGTTGATGGTAGTGACCATGCCGCTGCTGGCCGCAGACATCGAAGCGGTGAGAGTGTGGCGTGCCCCCGATCATACGCGCCTGGTTTTCGATCTGAGCGAGAGCGTGGAATATAACCTGTTCACGCTGGCGAATCCGGACCGGGTCGTTATCGATATCACCGACTCCTCTTTCGTCGGTGACTTTGCCGGATTGGATTTCAGCGACAGCCCGATCAGTGGCATGCGGTCCGCGCTGCGGGACAACAGTATTCTTCGCGTGGTGTTGGATCTATCGGAAAAAGTCGAGTTGTCCAGTTTTACCCTGGGTGCCAATGGTGAATTCAGAGACAGATTGGTGGTCGATCTGTTCGACTCGGTGGCTAACCCGATGAGTACCGCGCGCACCACTGCGCTTACGCAACCAGCGAGCCAGCAAGATGACCGGCGCGATATCCTGGTGGCGGTGGTCGCTGGCCATGGTGGCGAGGACCCGGGTGCGCTTAGCCATGACCGCCGCATCATGGAGAAAGACATCACCCTGGCCATCTCCCGAGCGATTCGAAATCGCTTGAATGCCATCCCCGGGTACCAACCGATAATGATTCGAGACGGCGACTATACCGTGGAGTTGGAGGACCGACCGAAAATCGGGAGAGAGAATCGTGTCGATATCTATCTCTCCATACATGCCGATTCATACCCTGGACGGGCCGCTCAGGGCGTAACCATCTATGCCCTTTCCGGGGAAACGGCCGACCGGGAAAATGCGCGTCGTATCGCTCAGCAGGAAAATCGTGCCGATCTGCTAGGGGGGAGTGCAGGCGACACTCGAATTGCCAATGTAGATGATGACCTGGCTTTGACATTATTGGATTTGTCCATGTCCTGGAGTATCGAGCAGAGCGTCAATCTTGGTACCGATATTCTGGCCTCTCTCGATGGCGTTGCCCGCTTGCGCCGCGACAAGGTACAGGCCGGTAACCTATGGGAGTTGCGCTCGCCGGATATTCCATCACTACTGATTGAAACCGGTTATTTGTCCAATCCAGGTGAAGCGCGCCAGCTTGCCTCCCGCAGATACCAGGAGCAATTGGCTAATGCCATCGTGCAAGGCCTGATGAATTACTTCTACGATGCACCTCCGGCAGGCACCTTAATCGCCTGGCAAAAAGAAAACGGCATCGTGCCTGGCACCTACATGGTAAAACGCGGCGACAGCCTTTCGGTAATAGCCCAACGTTTTGCGGTGTCGCTTGCTGAGCTAAAAGCGAGTAACAATCTTCTTTCCAATACGATTCACATCGGACAGGTTCTGACTATTCCCGGCGGCGTGCAAATTGCCGCGTCTGAACATACCATTCGTCGTGGAGAAACTCTGTCAGAAATAGCCGAGCGCTATCGCATCAGCCTCGCCAATCTTCGCCAAGCCAACAACATCGCTGGCGACCATATTAGGGTTGGCCAGGTACTTAAGATTCCACCGAGTTGAAATAGGCTAAATAGCGCGCGTGTTTTTAGCGCCGCGGTGGTGCAGATTCCACGCAGCAGTTACGATTTTAATTGGCGCTGATGATGCTACAATGCCCCTTGATCTTGTCTTAGTATTTTTTCCTGCATGAACCGAATCAGCCGCCTCAGTCAGCGCCTTGCCAATCAGATTGCCGCCGGTGAAGTTGTCGAGCGCCCCGCCTCGGTCGTTAAAGAACTGTTGGAAAACAGTCTCGATGCCGGCGCCAGTAAACTGGATATCGATATCGAGCTGGGCGGCCTAAAATTACTGCGGGTCAAGGACGATGGAGTGGGTATTCACAAAGAGGATTTGGTGCTGGCATTGAGCCGGCACACCACCAGCAAAATAGCCAGTCTGGAAGACCTGGAGAACATCGAAAGCCTGGGTTTTCGCGGTGAAGCCCTGGCCAGTATTAGTTCAGTTTCCCGTTTGAGCATGGTTTCAAAATCTGCGGATGATGCCGCAGACAGCGCCTGGAAAGTGGAGATACAGGGGCAGGAGTTGCAGGCCAGCCTGGCTCCTGCCGCGCATGCGCGCGGGACCAGTGTTGAGGTGCGAGATCTCTTTTTCAATACCCCGGCACGCAAAAAATTCCTGAAGACCGAAAAAACCGAGTTTGGCCGCATCGACGAGATCGTTAAACGCATGGCCCTCAGTCGCTTCGATGTGCAGTTTTCTTTGCAGCACAATCAACGAGTCATCCACAGATTACAGCCAGCAAAATCCCACCAGGAAAAACAACGTAGAGTCGGTCTGGTTTGCGGACCTGCATTCATCGAAAACTCAATCTTTGTGGATCTGGAAGGGCCGGGGTTGAGGCTTTGGGGATGGGTGAGTCTGCCCACTTTTTCTCGGTCTCAGGCAGACCTGCAATACTTCTACGTGAATGGCAGAATCATTCGCGACAAGTTAGTTACCCATGCGGTCAGGCAGGCCTATCGAGATGTGTTGTTTCATGGGCGGCATCCAGCCTATGTGCTCTATCTCGAACTCGCACCTTCCGCGGTGGATGTCAATGTGCATCCGACCAAACATGAGGTGAGGTTTCGTGACAGCCGCCTGGTACATGATTTCTTGTTCAGTTCCCTGCACAAGGCGCTCGCCGAGGTGACCCCCACTGAGCAACTGGCTGCGCACGACGCCGATCAGGCAGCTGGTGCATTGAATACGCCAGGTGCGGCGTATGGCTCAAGCAGCCAGCTCGAAGATCGACAAAGTAATTTATCATTGGCGGAGCCATCGACTCCGGCCTACGTGGGGGGGAGCCGTGGATTTCAACCAGGGGCTAGGCAAATCCAGAATCACCTGGCAGCCTATGCCAAGTTAAACGCCGATGACGCAGAAGTACCGCCCTTGGGATACGCCATCGCGCAACTGCATGGCATCTATATCCTGGCGCAGAACAAAGATGGCATGATTATGGTCGACATGCATGCGGCGCATGAACGCATCACCTACGAGCGCATGAAGCAGGCTTGCCGAAACGAAGAGTTAAAAATGCAGCCTTTGTTGGTGCCGCTGTCAATTGCGGTGAGTCGAACCGAGGCCGACTGTGCCGAATCGCAACAACAGGCCTTGTTAGCAATCGGCATTGAATTGGAGCGAGTGGCAGATGAATCCATCATAGTCAGGCAAATACCCTCGATCTTGCGCGAGGCCAACATCGAGCAATTGGTTCGGGATGTGTTATCAGACGTGTTGGAGTTTGGCAGCAGCGATCGAATACAAGCGCACCAGGATGAACTGCTTTCGACCATGGCATGTCACTCTTCGGTGCGCGCCAATCGCCAGTTGACTATTCCCGAGATGAACGCGCTACTGCGAGACATGGAAGCCACCGAGCGCAGTGGTCAGTGCAATCACGGTCGGCCCACCTGGGTATTTCAGAGTCTGAATGAGCTGGATAAATTGTTTCTTCGTGGCCAGTAATCCCGCTAATTCGTCTTCATTCCAACGCAGCAAATAGAAAGTGTGAACGCATCACCGGCAAAACCCAATGTCATCTGTTTAATGGGTGCCACCGCCTCGGGTAAGACGGCCATGGCACTGGAACTGGTGCGGCGGCATAATTTTCAAATTATTAGTGTGGATTCGGTGCAGGTGTACCGCGGGATGGATATTGGTACCGGCAAACCGGATGCGGCCACGCTAGAAATCGCTCCCCATAGATTGATTGATATCAGAGACCCCTCTGAAGTCTATTCCGCCTCTGAATTCAGAGCCGACGCATTGACCCAAATAGCCGAAGTATTGGCCGCCGGTGACACACCGTTGCTGGTGGGTGGCACCATGCTTTATTACAAGGTTTTACGCGATGGTTTGGCGGACCTGCCCCGCGCCGATGCAGAGGTGCGAACTGACATCGAAGCCTTGGCAGAGGCCGAGGGTTGGGGCGCCGTACACCGACAGTTAGCCAAGGTAGACCCGGAGTCTGCTGCGCGCATCCATCCTAACGATCCGCAACGCCTGCAGCGTGCCTTGGAGGTATTCCTGGTATCGGGTAAGTCCATGACCCAGCTGCACGCCGAAGACAAAGCCGGCGTTGCCGGCTCGGCTCATTCGCTGTCGTTTAATTTGCATTTTTTTGCTATTCAAGCGCAGGATCGTGCCGTATTACACCATCAGATAGAGCGGCGCTTTCTACAAATGTTACATGATGGCTTGGTTGCGGAGGTGGAAGTTCTGTACCAATGCCAGGCATTGAATTCCCTGCTGCCCTCAATAAAATCAGTAGGATACAGGCAAGTCTGGCAGTATTTGGCAGGCGATTTAAACTATGATGCCATGGTAGAAAAGGGTATTATTGCCACCAGGCAACTCGCGAAGCGTCAGCTAACCTGGCTTCGTAGTTGGGAAAACCTGCAAAGTTTGGACGTTGCATCGGCCAAATCTTTTGCCAGTTCGATAGCTAGCGTCTTGAATTACGTACATTCCATCTCTATATAGCAGTTTATACAGTGGTTTATAATTCTGATTTGTCAGTCGCTGGATATTTCCTATTGTAGATTGTAAGGAGAAAAACAATGTCAAAAGGACATACACTACAAGACCCTTTTCTGAATGTGCTTAGGAAAGAACGTATCCCCGTGTCCATATACCTAGTCAGTGGAATTAAATTACAAGGTCAGATCGAGTCATTCGATCAATTTGTCATCTTGTTGAAGAACACGGTTAGCCAAATGGTATATAAGCACGCCATATCCACTGTAGTTCCTTCGCGGGCGGTGAAAATTCCGGTGCAAGGTCAAGGTGATTCTGCAGAAGGTGATGAGGCGGGCGAACCAGGTAATGCCGCTTAAGTCGAGGTTATTGATTGTTTTTTGATCGGCCAGACATCGGTGAGGTTTCTATTCTTGTTCATCTTTCGATCGAATCGGAAGTTGAACGAGATGACCCGACTGAATTCGAAGAACTAGCCCTTTCTGCAGGAGCAATGCCGGTGGCCTATATCACCGGCTCTCGCAAGCAGCCTTCACCGAGCCATTTTGTCGGCTCCGGTAAGCTGGAGGAAATTGCGGCAGCCGTGCAGGCCCACCAGGCTGAAGTGGTGCTCTTCAACCATGCCCTGTCTCCCAGCCAGGAACGTAATCTGGAAAGCTATCTCGAGTGCCGGGTGTTGGATCGGACCGGGCTAATACTCGATATCTTTTCGCAACGCGCGCGCAGCCACGAAGGGAAATTACAGGTCGAATTGGCCCAGCTTAGCCATTTGAGCACGAGACTCAAGCGCGGCTGGACGCATCTGGATCGACAAAAGGGTGGTATCGGCTTACGTGGTGCCGGCG
The DNA here is from genome assembly GCA_022563075.1 of Pseudomonadota bacterium. GTDB lineage: Bacteria > Pseudomonadota > Gammaproteobacteria > Pseudomonadales > Pseudohongiellaceae > UBA9145. The sequence goes on along the minus strand of JADFOC010000113.1, from coordinate 1,378 downwards.
AGAAACAACTGGAACTCGATCAACGCATGATCCGCCAACGAATCAAGGCGATTAACAAAGGTCTGACCAAGGTGAGGCGCCAACGCGAGCAAGGCCGCCGCTCGCGGCAGCGGGCCGAGATAGCCACCGTCTCGCTAGTGGGCTATACCAACGCAGGAAAATCATCGCTATTTAATCAACTGACCAACGCCGATGCCTATGTAGCCGACCAGTTATTTGCTACCCTGGACTCAACCCTGCGACGCATCCAGCTACCGAACTATGGTCCGGCAATCGTGGCAGATACCGTGGGATTTATCCGGCATCTACCGCACCAGTTGGTGGTAGCGTTCAGGGCTACGCTGGAAGAAACCGCGGCTGCCAATTTGCTGCTGCACGTAGTGGATGCCTCGAATGAAGACCATCAGGAATTTATTGGACAAGTAAATGACGTGTTGAGCGAAATTGGGGCCGAATCGGTGCAACAGTTACAGGTGTTTAACAAGATCGACTTGATACCCGGTTGTGAGCCTCGCATTCAGCGTCATGAAAACGGCGATCCGCAACGCGTGTGGGTCTCCGCCAAGACCGGTGCCGGTCTGGATTTACTGCAACAGGCGGTGGCTGAATTATTAGCGGGGTCGCTGGTGGAGACGACGTTAAAAATCGAACCGCGACAGACTCGACTTAGAAGTAAACTCTATGCGCAGGGATTCATCGAACATGAGCAGATCGATGATGATGGTTTCTATCAGCTGCGAGTGCGACTGCCGCGTCAGGATCTGGAGCGCATCCTGCGTCAAGCTGGCACTGACATTCTCATCCTGGATCGAAAGCCTACCCCTGGAGCGGCAGCGGGCTGCGTATTGGATAAAAAAGTAAAAACGGCATAAATAGTCGACATGGGTGGTCAGGGCTACTCAAAATGCTGTGTATATTGACAATTATTCGCTAAAATCAATCTTCTGTGTCTTTAATCAGCTGTGGAGAAACTAATGGCTTGGAATGAACCTGGAAAAAATGGAGACGGCAAGGACCCCTGGGGTGGTGGAGGCCGGCGTGGTCGTGACCAGGGGCCACCTGATATCGACGAAATCGTCAAAAACCTCACGAAGAAATTCAACAATCTGTTTGGTGGCGGTGGCTCCGGCTCCGGCTCCGGCGGTGGCGGTAGATTCTCTGCCGGCTTAGTTGCCGGTTTATTCGTCGTGGTCGCGGTGATATGGGGATTCATGGGCTTCTATATCGTCGACGCCGCCGAGCGCGGCGTGGTACTGCGATTTGGCAAGGTGTTGGAGGGGATAGTACCACCGGGACTACATTGGAATGCCCCGCTCATCGACGACGTCAATCTAGTTAACATCCTGGCGCTGAACACCGCGACCTACAACGCCGGAGC
>JADFOC010000112.1 GCA_022563075.1 Pseudomonadota bacterium | reverse complement strand
ATAATTTACAACGTCAGTGAGTGCATCGTTAAGTCAGACGGTGTCAGGGTTGCGATTAGTTTCCCCGGTGTGTCTCTAGGGTCGTTTCAGGGAGAGCTGATTTTAACTATTTATGCGCATACTAATCTGATTCGTGCTGAAGTGTTGGCTTCGACATCGCTACCGTCGGTTGCTTATAAATATGATGTCGGTATCACCGGACTCGATTTGAATGATTCTAGTGGTGTATTCTGGCGCGACACAGGGGGTCAGATGCAATCTTTTGGATTGTCTGGCCCAAGTAACGAAAATCATGTAGTGTTGCAAGCATCCAATCGTTTGATCGTAGCCCAAACCAATGCCGCTAGCATCGCGGCCTTTCCACCCCCACATACGTTTTTCTGGGCCAGGGAAATCGAAATCAATGTCGGTAACAACTGGTATCGTAAAGACGACGCAGACTCATTCAGCATCGGCATTCGTCAAGGGGAGCAGGAAGTGGTCGAACGCTATTTGGCCAACTGGTCACTGTATAGTGCTCCGCCAGGTTCTCAGCAGAAAATGGTGGGTTATTTCTATCCCTCTCTGGGTGACAAGGACGCGGCTATGGACGCGGTACTCGCGTTCACCAATGGCGATGTTTATCCGGCTCTGGATGGCTATAAAGTCATGGGCAGCCACTACCACACCAATATGGGACGTGAACTGATTGCCAGTGGCAGCCTCGATACTCGGCTCAGAGATTTTGAGGTACTGAAGTCGGCCGGAATTAATATCGCCGGCCCGGTGGATCGGCCTCGGGATGAAACCCAACTCGAAGAACAGCATTGGTTGTTTGAAGGATCTGTCAGACACTCAGATACAGAATTCATGGTTCTGCCCGAAATGGAGAACAGCAACTTGTTGGGAGGTCATTGGGATCTGTTGTTTTCACACCCGGTTTATTATGTGGATGCGAGAGCACCCGGCACGCCGTTGCTATCGGAGCATCCAAAGTATGGCAAGATGTATAATATCGGCAGCGCCGACGATGTGATGGCGATGGTGGAGGCGGAAAACATGTTGATCTACATGCCGCATCCACGAACGAAAGGCTCAACCGGATTTCCGGATGCAGTGGCTGCTAGCAGTCACTTTCTCCATGACCGATATCGCGGTGTCGGCTGGCGTTGGGGAATGGGTTCAGATCTCTCAGAAAAGCGCTTGTCTGATTACCGGGTTATTCCCTTGTTGGATGACATGAATAACTGGATCGCCCATAGCGACTTGCAGCTCAAATACCTGCTGGCAATTACCGAAACTTATTTTAAAGCCCCTGGGGATGATATTTATGCGAACGGGCCAGTGTCCTACCTAAAACTGGACAGCCTGCCAACTTCAAACGATTACTCGTCGATTATTAATACGCTAAAGCAAGGCAACTATTTCGTCACCTCTGGAGAAGTGTTAATACCCTCACATCATTATTCGGGATCAGGTGACAGCGCTTTACTCACGGCAGAAGTACAGTGGACTTTCCCTTTGGATTTTGTCGAAGTGGTCACCGGCGATGGTAGCGGAACGTCATCGGTGATTGTCTCTGCCACCGACTTGTTTCCGTTTGGCAGTAATACCTTTCAAATTCCCTTCGATGCAACAGGACAAGCCTGGGTGCGATTCGCCGCCTGGGATTCGGCTGGTAATGGAGCCATGACCATGCCGGTGCGATTGGATTAATGTTGCGTGTCCGGGTATTTGCTCTGACATCTGAGGTTCAAACCCTCAGAAATACTCGTTTTTTTGCTTATCAGAACCAATCACATTTCTAACGCGCCTATTCGAGTAGGCGTTCGTATTTCGGCAGCTTCCATGCCCCTTAGCCACAACCCCTTGTATCCATTTGAAGGTTTAGGAGGCGTTTATACTTAGGCAATTAACTTAATCGTGCTTATAACCAATGCTTCTTGTGTTCACCCGTCCAATGAGTTGAATAGGGGCTAGTTTAGACTAGCCTTAATCAGGGTATCTCGATAAAAATAGAGAGCCGTAGTACTAAGAAGTAATTCGCAGAAAAACCACAATAAGCAGAGGATTAGTAAGCAATTTACCAATTAAGGTCATCATATGAATAAGCTTTCCATCAGCCTGTTGTTCTTGGTGGTTTCATCAGCTGGTCTTGCTGAGAAATTTAAATTCATTAACGGTGATGCGTCTGCCTACACGGAAGTTTGCATTGCCTCGGTGAAGTCAGAAGAAGCAGCACTTGCCAAACTTGCCGAATACGATCTCGGTCGGGATCTTAGTAAGTTCACCTGCAATGGCATGCGAATAAAACGATTTGCTGCCAAATATCAGTCGAATGTGAATTCACCGGAGCAAGCACCGATACGCGTCTTTGCCTTTAGAAATGTGATGAAGAGTGATGAAGCAAGCCTTTGCATTGCCGCTGCTACCAGCAATGCTGAATATATGCGACTAAAAAGTGAGTTGTATCATAACAACAGCAGAAACGTTAGCGCCATTGCGTGCAATAATATGCCGTTGAGAGACTTCGCAAGAAAGTATGGTAACAACAATTTTAGAATTTAACGATCACGCAACTGATCAATAAATTTGTCTATTCTGATAAGTGATGGTCTATTCCTCAAGCAGCCAAGTTGGTTGGCTGCAGTCAGCATGCCACGGCAACCGTTCAGACACATTGAAGCAATAAAGTAGTAAGGCGGTGCAGGGCCATTTCCGGCGCAGAGGCACCGGTTGCCCCTCCCTGATAACGACATCCGTTGGCAATTGAAGACAGCTTGCCGTATCGGTAACCTCCCTGTAATCACAGGCGAACCGGGCCTTATCGTCCTGCCTCCTGGTTGCCGTAACCCAGAGTAGACCTCGCAAGATTGCATGGAGTATTCACATCCGAGGGCATGCATCGAATCCATGTCACGCCGGACAAGAGGATAGAGCGGTAAGGATTCGGTGAACGGCGAAGAGGAGGCAGCGGGGGTACTGCATGCTGCCATGAGCATACACCTACCGTTGGACCAGTGTTGAGTGTCGGAGTAATTACTCCGACACCCGTTCTAATCAATCTGCCAATTAAACCTGGCTTGCTTAGATTTTAAAGTCAGAATTTCCGTATCTTCTGGCAAATGTTTGCAACGGCAGCCTATTGCACACGATAGAAGCAACGTCGGCCGTTCGATTATTTTTGAACAGCTCATTCTTTAACCGCAGATACTCATCATTAGAAGTGGCTGCCGCAATGCAAAGAGTCGTTTCAGCACTGTTGGTAGCTTCGGTGAATGCAAACACTCTTATAGGTTCATGATTTTCGGAATTTCGATACTTGGCCGCGAATCTATCTAACGACATTCCATTACAAGATAGTTCAGTGATGTCTGATCGAGAGAGTGAGTGTTCCTCCATTTTCGCCTTAACCGCCGCCTAAGATTCTATTGCGGCCATGCAAACCGCAGTATAAGGTGAGTCATCGCTAGGGGTGAAATTTACATTTTGGGCAAAGCTAATTGAGGGCAATAAGAGCAAAAGTGCTGTGAGTGGTAACTTTCTCATAGTGATACCTTTTAATATTAGATTGATAATCCATAGGGTGTGTCGGCATAGAGAATTTCCGCAAATTCTGTCCATGAGAGTCCATTCGCTAAGCGCAACTAGATTAAGTCTAGATCAAGATCTATGGAATTGAAGTGACGGGAGATGCTATTGAGACTCGTTTGTTATTAAATTGTAGTTTTTAAGAAGTGATTTCAAAAAACGCTATTGCACAACAATTCCGGTAAAAAAGTATCGCGGTGCTGCTCAGTTGCCGCCGTGCAGCGGCGATAGCCTTCAAACTCCGGCCTGGCCGTTTCCGGTATTAGTTGTCTCGTGTACTGCCTGTCCATCGCACTGTTTGTGAATCCTCAAATGGAGGAATACGCACTAACCATCGCGATTCCTTTTGTCAGTTTTGTTCTCATCAATCTCATCGCCGTGTCCAGAGCGTCGATGCCCTTCGATCGGTTGATGCGCTCTGCGGCTGAGACCAGGTCGCTTAGTCATGATCAAAAGCTGATATTGAATAGCACCCATTGTTACCTGACCTACGGCTTGTACTCGCTCATCATAGTGACCACTGTTCTCATTCATATGCTGACGATGTGGCTTGAAGACGGCAGCTTTGATTTCCCGGCAGATCCTGATAGCTGGAGTCTGCTAGTCAATCGCGGCTCGCTATTTTTATTGGTGGTCATCATTCAGGGAAATGTTTTCGACCAGTACATCAGCAAACTAAAAAATAGTTTCTCAATCAAAGAAGAGAAGGGGGCCAAACGCATTGGCTTGTTTAAACGCTTGTCTTGGATGTTGGCGACCCTGGTATTATTTCTCGGCAGTTCTATTCCTATCTTCTCCACCATGCGCTTCGACCGTTTCGTCGATGAATCACTGCCATCTATTACGATTAACCTCGATGAAAGTAAGAATCTTGCGCGAGACATTCCGCGGCTTGTCGCCTTACTGGAGAACGAGAGGGGTCAATTTATCGATGCGCATCAAGAATATGTTGAGATGATTGCCTACCTGAATCAGCAACTCGAGCTTGCTGATTTTTCCGAAGATTCAGCTGAAGATAATTACGCGCAAATCTATCTCAAGCACTGTGTCAGCTACTTGATGGCAGAACCCTCGGGCGAATGGAGTGGGGCAGTCGTTATCGCGGAGAAGTAGAGCAGAGCCAAGCTGGCAGTGACATATTTTTAACTTGCCAAATTTATTTTAGTGCTGCCAACTCTGCGGCAGGACACGTTCGAATGGTTGCAAGACGCGTTGTGGTCGAAACGCCTGACGTGCCTTCAGGTCAAAAATGTCACCTGGTTCCAGGAAGTAGAATCTGCCACCGGAGTCCAACATGTGATCGTGGTCGAATATAGCGATATAACTCTGTCCAATGACTTCGAAGCGATCGCCCTGCACCACAATTGCCGTGTCTTCATCAAGACCGATACCCAGTAGTTCTGGCCTGGCTTCGATGATTTCGATTAAATCGAATTGTCGATTGCGTCTTAGCATGTGTTGGTCGATGGCGACCTCTCTTAAGAAACCGAAGCCTACTTCATGATCGCCCATCATGGTGGTGTTGTTTTGAGTATCGCCGCGAGCCAGATAGGAACCGAGAATGGTAGCACCAGCAGAAGAGCCGCCGATGACTCCGCCACGATCTAGTAGCTCAATCAGTGCGTCATGTACCTTTGTATTCAGATAAGAATCCGCCAGGCGCCATTGTCGGCCACCAGTAAACCAGACTCCTGCCGCCTGTCTGATTGCGACTGCAAATTCGTCGGTATCGGCCACTTGCGGATCATAGGTATGAATTAGTGTGAGCTTGGTGAAACCGGCCCGTCTGAACTGCCGTAAGCCCGGCCATATTTCGTCGTAATTATCCCCGCCGCCAGCAGTGGGGATAATGACTATAGATTCATCCAATCCGCCGGCCAATTCGGCGAAGCGTTGCAGGATAGTCGGGTCTTGCATGCCGCCGCCAACAATAACCAGAGCGCCTGGCTGGGGTCCAATAGTCTGCGCCATCGATAGGTTGAACATCGACAGGGTTAACATAGCTAACAGGAAATGTCTAAACAGAGTAGTCGTTCTTGTCTTAGTGATTAACACTTTCGGTTCTCTCCTCGCAAATCTGATTGGCACGTTGATGAGCCGGTCGTAAACGCAGGCGGCTAACGTATTCTTCGAAGCTGTCTCGTTTGGCAATGTTGCCAAACTGCATGCCAAAATCCAGATGCATACCCACATACACATCTGCTGCGGTGAACTGTTCGCCGCAGATATAGGGACCAGTGGCTATGGCCAGTTCTATGGTGTCAATCGTTTCTGCGTAACTGCCAAAGCCTAAAGATTCGCTATTCTCTTCGGTAACTGGCCATTTGTGTGCGTGAGTAGTGACAGCCATTTCAAATGGTCCGGCGGCGAAAAACATCCATCTGTAGTAATCGGCAAGCTTTGGATTTTCCCTTGCCGGCATGAGGTTTTTTTCTGGAAATATCGCAGCGAGATAGGTACAGATCGCTGCCGCTTCGGTGATGACCGAGCCCAAATGTGTGAGAGCCGGCACTTTTCCCATAGGGTTAATGGCCAAATACTCGGGAGACTTCATGCTTGTCTTGTATTCGAGCCACACTGTTTCATAGGGTTCCGCTACTTCTTCCAGCATCCAGTGAGATATTAGTCCGCGTGATTGTGGATTTGTATAAAAGACCAGATCGCTCATGATGCTCTCCTGTAAATGTGCCGATGTTGCTTTCGTTTAGTGTGGCAAACTGAAAGCGATGTACTCCGATCCAGACGGTGGCCCCATTCTGCCGCCACCGGCGGCTATGACCACATACTGCTGTCCAGCTACGCTATACATCGCTGGAGTCGCGAAACCTGCGGCCGGCAAATCGGCCTGCCATAGCATGGCGCCGTCTTTCGTATCATAGACGCGAAATTTTTTATCAGGCGTGGCACCAATAAAGATTAGACCTGACGCGGTCACCACGGGGCCACCATAACTCTCGGCCCCGTAATTCAGGTCCGGGTGGCTGGGGTAGTTGCCGAAATTAACTTGCCAGTCGATCTTACCGGTTGTCAGATCAATAGAATTTAATGTTCCCCAGGGCGGTGTATTTCCCGGCAGTCCTTCGTGGTCGCGAACCCTTAGATAGCCGGCGAAGGCATAGTTTACTTCGGTGCTGGCTGCATCTCTATCACCCACCGAGTCCGGCGCACGCACGTAGGATATAACCGCCGTTCTTTCAATTAGACTGAGACTGTCAAATGCCGGCATGCGGCCCCGGCCTTCTAAAATCACCCGGGTCATGTCCCCAAGTGACAGGCGCTCACCGATATCGACGAGGCTTGGCCCTACCGCAGTACCGGTACGGTCGATACCATGGCAGGCGCCGCAATTCTCGGCATAGACACCACGATTGCTGAATCCAATCGGAATCTCAACCAGGCGAATGATGCCGCCAATCTCCTGCGCATTGAGAATCAGTTTATGCCCGTTGGGATCGTAAGCGGAACCACCCCATTCGGCGCCGCCGTCGTAAGAAGGATAGAACAGGGTGCCGGCGAGAGTGGGGGGAGCCCAGGGTCGCTGATCCAGGTCTTTAACGACATCGGTGACATATGCGATGGCTTCGGTATTGCGAGTGGTCATCTCGAATTCTTGGCGGGTAAAGGCAACCGACGACACCGGCTGGGTCGGCGAGGCTTGTTCGCCGGGTAGTTTGCTGGGAAGTGCATCTATCTCATAGATTTCGTAAAGTGATTCACCGGTATCACGATTGAAAACAAACAGGTGACCGGATTTTGTAGCTACGGCTACCGCATCGATTAGCACACCATCGCGTTCCAATTGTACCAGGGTAGGAGGCGATGGCAGGTCTCTGTCCCATAGATCGTGACGAATGGTTTGGTAGTGCCAGCGTAACTCACCGGTTCGAGCATCCAATGCCAGCAGACTGTTTGCGAATAAGTTTTCACCCCTACGTGAGGCGCCATAGAAATCGGGTGTGGCAGATCCCGTTGGTACAAACAACATGCCGCGTTCTTCATCCAGAGTCATGCCGGTCCAGTTATTGGCACCGCCTGCGGTAATCAAAGACCCCTCTTCCCATGTTTCCGATCCCAGCCCGCCGGTGAGCGGCAGACTATTGAAACGCCAGAGCTCTTCGCCATCGATGGCGCTGAAGGCGCGAATCATGCCCGCGTGCGAGCTGGCACTTTCGCTGGTTGAAAAACCCATGATAAGCATGTCTTCGAAAACTATCCCCGGAACGCTGGTGAACAGTGGACC
>JADFOC010000111.1 GCA_022563075.1 Pseudomonadota bacterium | reverse complement strand
GGCCTGACGCCTGTCATGATCAACTATTCAATGGCTGAAGAAAAGAACTGCCGCTACGCTCAGCAGCAATGTGATTTTAAGGTAATCATCACGACCAAAGCTCTGCTGGAAAAAATTGGATGTGCGCAACTACCAGGGATGATCTTCATCGAAGACATCATGGCTAGTCTTGGCACAGTTGAGAAGGCGCTAGCCTTGGTAAAATCCAAGTTGCCCTCTGCGCTGCTCAAGCGCCTGACCGGCGCCGTCGATCTGGGTCGACCGGCAGTCATCTTGTTCACCAGCGGCAGTGAAAAAGAGCCTAAGGTCGTGCAATTAACCCAGAGGAATGTGCTGTCTAATATCGAGTCTTTTTCTGAGATGATGGATATTCATGGCATGGACAATTTGTTGTCGGTACTGCCTTATTTTCATGTCTTTGGGCTAACCATTAATCTATGGACGCCTCTGTGTCTCGGCATGACATCGATTACCTATGCCAATCCATTGGAATTTAAAACCATCGCCAACATCATCAAACGGGACAAGCCCGAATTACTGGTCGGAACCCCGCTGTTTCTCGAGGGCTATGTGAAGCAGTCCAGGCCTGGGGATTTCGAGAGTATCAAACTGATCGTGTCTGGTGCCGACAAATGCCCCGACACCCTGCGCGCACTGTATCGGGAAAAACACGGCATGGAGATCTTCGAGGGCTATGGTGCCACCGAGACCTCGCCGGTGATTTCGGTGAATCCGCGTGATGCCAACAGACCCGGCAGTATCGGTATCCCCATTCCTGGCACCGAAGTCAAGATCGAGCACTATGAAACAGGTGAAGCCTGCACCATCGGTGAAACTGGCAAGATTCTGGTGAAGGGGGATGGTGTGATGGAGGGTTACCTCAATGATGTGGAGGAGTCATCGCTGCGCCTCAAGTCTGGATGGTATGACACCGGGGATCTTGGCTATCTCGATGCGGACGGTTATCTCTGGCACAAGGGTCGGCTAAAGCGCTTCGTCAAGATTGGCGGCGAGATGATTTCACTGGTGATGGTGGAGGAGAGCCTCAATGCGGTCACCCCTGAAGAGGTGGAATGTTGCGCCGTGGAATTACCCGATGCCAAGCGTGGCTCCAGGATTATTGCGGTCACCAACCAGGCAATTGACCAACAGGCAGTGAGTAAGCGCCTGTCCGATGAAATCCCTAATTTAGCGCTACCGAAGAAGTATGTCATCGTTCCCGAGTTTCCGCGCATGGGCACCGGTAAAACTGATATTCGCACATTGACCAATATGGTTCGGGAACTCGAACACAGCGAGTGATCTAGCTCCGGTTTAGAGCCTATGAGCACATCTGTGCACGGATGCCTGGGGTCGAAATACACCTCGTCAGCTTTGCCGATTTCCACCAGCGAGGCGAGACACATGACCACCATGCGGTCACCGAGGTAGCGCACCATCCACAGGTGGTGGGCGATAGACAATAGGCTTAGGCCCATCGATTCCTTCAACTTCTCCCCAACAATTGTTTACTGTTTTTTAGCAATCGTCTGATCCCGAGATAACAGCCGATACTGCAGAGCATCAGACCGCCCAACAGCAGCACTATCACCACAATATCCCACAGCGGGCGGCGCGCATACCAGAAGCCAAAATCGAGACTGTGCAAACCATTATAGAGCCAGCGCTTAAGACGCCCCAAGCGATGACTCTGATACACCAGCTCGCTGGTTTTAAGGTCGACGTAGTACCGGGTTGCGGCAGGATCATTGAATGTAACTCTAAGCAAAGGCAGTGGTGCAACCGGACCGGCGGCGGTGGGCCGGGAATAATAGTAATTGTCATATTCATCCAGCACATCGGAGAACACCAATTCAAAATTAGACACGGCCGCTTGTAAGTGGCTGGTCATGTAGTCTGTCGGGAATAAGTCACGACGGAGTTGCAGCGCTTCGGCACTGACTAGAATATTCTCAAAGCCCCAATGTGAATCACTGGAACCGATAGTCACCTGGTAATAATGATCGCCCTGTATCCGCTTGAATTCGATCTCTTTGATGTCCTGACCATCGGCCAGTCGCTGTAGTTGTCGCTGCGCTTGAGCGTTATTCAGCTGCGCAAATGCCTGCAGTTCGATGTCCCCACCGGCAAACACCTCACGAGAAATTGCCAGGCCACGCGCCGTGGTCCAGGCATAAGGCTCCATCGATAACAAACCACTGAAAACCCAGGTTAGTGTGATTAGTCCAAACAGCATTCCACAGAGATAGTGCCAGCGCATCAAGCCCTGATAGGGAATCGCCTTGCTGAAACGAAAAGGCCTTACGCTTCGCCATTGAGTAAACAATAAGATCAGACCGAACGTAGCCAACAGCGTACCCAGGCTCGCCAACCAGATTACCGTGTCCGTCCATAGACCCGTACGTTTTCTCAGATCTACAAAATACAGCCAATGTGGAATCGCTCCCAGCCACGCGAGTATTCTGTCATTCTTTGTGGTGGAAAGTACCACCTGCCCCCTTTCCGGTGATACGTAAATTTCGGTGCCATCTTTATCTCCCGCACTGAATTTTTCTAATGGCAGTTGGCCTCGCAAACCAATCGTCCATTGATCGACTTCTTCGATACGACCTACCCTTTCGACTAAATTGACATTGGTAGCCAAGAAATCAGCGGCTATCTGACGAGAACTAATCATGTCACTACTGAGGACTGTTCCATCATCGGCAAACACGGTTCTTAGTTGTCTGCCCGCAAACTGATAGGCAGGCCGACCCATGATCATTAACAGTTTGGGGTTGGATTCCGATCTGCTGACAAGTTGTGCCTGCCGTGGCGTGAGCCGAATCTGGGTCAAGTCAAGATCAGGCTGATGCTGCAGACGCTCGGCTTCAGTCAGTGATGGCATGCCACCGGTATAAATTATTACGACGCCGGAAGCGAACCAAAGAATAAACACCAGGCTGATGGCAATCCCCAAATAGCGGTGGCTGATGATGATCGCTGTTTGCCATGAGAACATGAACGATCAACCTGCTCGGCGCATGAGTAAATGTAGGAAACAAGCGGCCGATAACCCCGCCGAAGAAAACAGCATACACATGACCATGATCTGGTAGCGCGCGGCGATTAGCGGATCAACACCAGACAGAATTTGCCCAGTCATCATGCCGGGTAAAGAAACCAGACCCACAGCAAACAGCGAATTGGTGATTGGAATGAGCGCCGCTTTCAACGAGACTTCTCTGGCTACTGCATGCTCACAACCACGATCCAGCTCGGCCTGGAATCGTTCCGCACAAATACTCACGCTGTTCATGGCGTTGGCGAACACCATGCCTGCCAAGGGAATCATATAGCGGGCCGAGTAAAAGGGCTCCAGGTTTAAGACCAGCTGCGTGCTCACCGCCAGAGACAATCCGCCGCCCAGGAGTATCGCGGTAAAAGAATAGAAGAACAGAGAACGACGTTGCAGTTTGATGGTTCGCAGGGCGATCCAGCTGGAGACTGTCACCATCAACATTAGTACAGCCAGCACTAGAAGTGCATTTTCCGATTCGAGAATGAAAGTAAGAAAATAGCCGATGACCAGGAGCTGTCCCAGCATACGAGTCAGCCCGTGTACAGACACGGGCCCCTCCTGGGTCCATCGAAACAGAATCAGCACCACCGCCACTACCGGTAGGAAGGCAATCATGAGATTGCCCAGGCCAATTAGCTGAGGAGGGTCGGCCACCGGTTCAAAATGAGATGTCGCAATCCATCACTAAGCAGTAATCAGATTGCGTGCAGCAAGAGCTGCCGACCAGATCAGCATGATTGCGCTCGGCAGGAAACTGAGCATAAACCCTGTACCTCGCTGTGCCGGATCCGCCACATAGCCGCGCAGATAAATTAGGCGACCAACAAGATAAACCGCACCCAGGCCCGCCGCTATCAATGGATTACCCAATTGACTAAAGATAAAAATGGCTGGCAGAAATACCATCAGCTGCTCTAGCGTATTTTGGTGTACACGGTAGTATCTTTCGAATATTGGATCACCAGTTGTTGCCGGTGCGGATACTCCATACTTGCCCCGCGCACGCCCTACCAAAATACCATAGGCTATGTACTGAATAAGTGCCAGGACTACCACAATAATTACTAAATCCATCGTATCTCCCCTTTTCTTATTAACGATTAGTTTAATCTACAGAAAATTATAAAGACTCACTTTGCGTTTCGATTAGTCGCTGCAGATATTCTTGCGAATTTGTACCAGTAATTTGTTCAAATTTGATATCTGGATGCATCTCTCGCATCCGAACGTTCAGCAATCCATGGGCAGAGTAAATTGTTGCATCGAGGATGATATTGTCTGTATCACAATCCCGGGCAAGCTTGATCAACCTGTCAAAGCCAACCAGGAAATTGTCGGCATGACGACGTCGAATCTCGGTACCATAAAACAAGTCCGCATAATCCGTATCAGAAGTCCCTGCCATGGTTAGAAACATTCGCGAGAACACCTCTGAGTCTCCGCTGGCGAACTGCTTCCAAACTTCCGCCAATTCTTCTACAGATATCTTATTGTCTCCAATCGGTCCTTGGCTCGAAATGAACAGTAGCCCCGAGATCGCGCCCAGTTGTCGGCGAGTAGCCTCCGCTATTTTAAAAAAGGTTTCTTGCCTCGCATTGAGTTCGGTAGCAGCTATAGCATGGGTTTGTTTTTCAGATTGAAGATTGGTACGGCGCAACTCCTCGTTGTTTTGCGCCAATACAGACTGTTGGATAAAGAGTCCGATAACCAACCACAGAAAAGCCAGGAAGGCGAATGCACCTTCGAGAAACGCGCCCATTTCCGCAATGGGGAGGTCGAGAAAAGAGCCCCAGCCTACGTTTCTAGAAATGAAAACCCACAGAAAGAAAAACCAGAATATGGTGAGAAACAGGCCAAACAGTATCCGCCAGTCCTGCTGGATAAATGACCTTCGTGAGTCCTCTTTAACCATGAATTGCCTAGAGATGCATGTCTGGGGGGCCCAGTACCTCGACATAGGGTAAATCTCTATGGGGATACCGTCAAATCGACTGCTTCTCGATTTTCCTCCTTTTGTGTCGAATAAATTGGTAGCCGTTCAATTCGTGAGCTATGCTTTAAGTATCCGACTATATTTCTAGGGTATTTGACCGTGTTGAACCAAGCCATCGGTTGGCAACGCTCCGAACTTGAGCAAATCGATACGCATGGCATGGATGTCGAGCGTTTAAAACGATTAATCGCAAATATAGACAGAACTATGCAGACCATCCATAGCTCTCTAGATTCCAGGAAACTCCGCGATCTTAAATCATTTTTCGAACTCGAGTTGAAAAAACGAGACTAGCAAAAATCCTGTTAAAACAGGCTATTCCCTGCATATCCTTCCCTACTCGACTGGGTTACAATTCTTTTGGTTCCTGGAAATTGAGTCGGAGAGCCTATGTCAGAAGGATTAGCTGAAGTTGCGTTGATCAAAGATGCGCGCTCCTTGCCAGCCCAGATGCAAAAAGTCTATATGCAACTGCTGAGTGCGATTGACTGTTCTCTGGCAAAACTTCGTCCAAGCGGCGCTGCTCCAGAGCAACTCTCTGAAGAATTCATCGATAAACTGGTGAATCAATTGCTGCGCCAATCTCTTTCTCGGCAAGCGCTGCAAGACTGCGTGGACAGTGAATTTCTGCGACAGATTCTACGGCAGAGCGAACTCACGGCTGAGTGTTAGTTGAATTTCTCCAGTAATGTATCGCGTATTAACTCCGCCTCCTCCCACAGCATGAAATGGCCCTGGCCTGCTCTACGAAGAAAGGTTACATCTGCATTGATCAGCATGCGCTGGATAAATTCGGCATTTCCCGGATGCACCAGGCGATCGCTGTCCCCTTGGACAATCAACACTGGCATGGTCAAATTTTGCCACCGAGGCAGCATGGCGTCTAGCTGAGGCCGCAAAGGCATTATTTCCGCGTTGGCGCCTTTTAAACTGGCGCCAAGAATGAAACCGGGCAATATAACGGCAATTCGATTGTACCAACGAGGACCGCTTAATTTTGGATCACCGGTACTTGCCACGAATACCAATCCCGCGACCAGATCCGAATAGTCCATCGCAGTCCGTGCGATTATCGGCCCACCATAGGAATGCCCCATCAGAATTGCACCTTTCCCGGAACGATCCATACGCAGCAACGGCTCAAGCGCCCTGGCCTGAGCCTCTAACGAAGAGATTTTTATGTCGCCGTCATTAATCCAACCCGGTCTCGTCACTGCAATCATGTGAAATCGCTCTTGCATGACCGGATCATTAAGATACCGCATAAATGCTGTTAAAGAGCCAGGTGTCCCATGTACAAATAGCACGAGTTGCTTCGAAGTACCATCGTGGCTCGGTGTATTTACTTCAACATAGGCGATATTGCCCAGTTTCTTAACTGGCCCCACCCCAGGGGTAGACTCAAGCCGGCCATCCTGAGCGAAAACTACCGCCAGGAGACGAACCGAAATAATCAGCACAATGCATAGCAATACATAGCGTATGCTGGTGCGCGTATTAGGCATCCTGATCCCTACACCCATGTCTGGCGTTTCTTCTATATTATCTGAGGTATTAGATTCTAGCGCGTTATGCAAGACTATTTATAGCAATGCGTTGTTGAATTCCTGGAAGATCCAAGCATTTTTTATTCAGATGAAAAGATAACCGCAATATTCTGATGATTTTCTGCTGTCAAGGATACGTGTCGCTGAGCAGTAGCCGCAACGACTAACTAAAAACTACCACCTGATTTGCTTGGACATGGGAATATTCTCGTTGCGATCTGCTCTAATTATCGATGCTTGTCGTTTGACCACATACTGAATGAGAAATTCTTGGATGTCATCGTTAATATCGATGAATTTTGTGCGCACCACATGAGTGAGAGAGTCATCACCACTATTGAGAGAAAACGTATCCGCTTCACTGGTCACCACCATGGCGAGTAGTTTCAGATGTTGGCGCCCCGGCTGCAAAACCAATTCCAATTCCAACAAATGGTCGACAGGTATGAATTCAGACGTCGGGAAGGCGATGCCGCTGGCACTCAGGTCTACCCGCCGCTGCGGGTAGGTATCGAGTTTCATCAGACCTTCGCTGATGTGACTGTGCTTAAGGATCTGTTGTATTTTCCTATTAAGCAGTTTTACAAGCTCTGCCACATCAGGGTTTTTTATCTTGAGCCGGTTGAGTATCATTTGCATCTGTTGATCAATCTCAGCAAGTGCATCAATCGAAGGCACTTCGGCATTCTGATTCGCTAATCTAAGTGCATTGTATTGCTTAACCTCTACCCGCCGGTAATTCAAACCAACGTAGTCTATAATTCTGAAATAGCTTCTCTCTTTTTTCGATGACATGGTGTTCCAATAAATTAATTAGTGGTTAGAAAATACTCGAAGGTGGCAAGTACTATAGAATACGGCTGGCTTCCAGTCCAAAACTACGATACAGCTCTGGATCGACATCCTTTAGAGCTTCTATTTGTTCTTCCAAGTCAGGATCGATGGCTTGCCTTATGATAATTTCAACGCGCCGATTCTTCGCTCTATTTGCCTGTGAATTATTGGGAAGCAGCGGGCGCACATGGGCAAAGCCAGTGACAGCGAAGCGACGGGGATTGAGCACATCATCGATGAACAGCTCCTGCGCAACCGAGACCGCCCGCATGGCAGACAGATCCCAGTTTGATCGAAATTGAGAGCTTCGTATGATGGCGTCGTCGGTGTGGCCTTCCACCTCGACGATGTAGAACTCATCCTGGGTCAGCACCTCGTC
>JADFOC010000110.1 GCA_022563075.1 Pseudomonadota bacterium | reverse complement strand
TCCCCACCTTTGCCCGCAAGAAACTGTTCGGCTACCGCTCGATGGTATACGCCACGATTTCGATCGCGGTTTTATCCTTTGTTGTCTGGGGCCATCACATGTTCACCACCGGCATGCCACTGGCGACTGAATTGTTTTTCATGTACGCCACGATGTTGATTGCCGTCCCCACCGGGGTGAAGGTATTCAACTGGGTGGCCACCATGTGGCGAGGTTCCATAACCTTCGAAACGCCCATGCTGTTTGCTATCGGCTTCGTAATCTTGTTCACCATCGGTGGTTTCTCGGGCCTGATGTTGGCCCTGGTACCGGCCGATTTTCAATACCACGATACCTTCTTCGTGGTGGCGCATTTCCACTATGTACTCTATCCGGGTGCCATCTTCGGCATCATGTCGGCGGTGTATTACTGGCTGCCGAAGTGGACCGGCCACATGTACGACGAGCGCCTCGGCAAGATCCATTTCTGGATGGCGGTGATTGCGGTGAACATGACTTTTTTCCCGATGCACTTCCTCGGTCTTGCCGGCATGCCCCGACGCATCGTGGATTACTCCCTGCAGTTTGCCGATTTCAATATGGTGGCCAGCATCGGCGCCGGAATATTAGGCTTGTCGCAGTTGTTGTTCCTGTACATCGTGATCAAGACCATACGTGGCGGCGAAACAGCAAGCACTCGGGTATGGGAGGGCGCGGAAGGTTATGAGTGGACCGTCCCGTCTCCGGCACCACATCACACGTTCGAGACACCGCCACCATTTCCACCGGTTATGGAGCCCGACGACAATGATTGAACGCGGTTACTCAATAAGGAGGAATGCTTAACATGACTGAACAGCATAATAATCAGCGCCGGCATACCATCCTGCTCTCTGCCCTGGCTGTGGGTATGTTGGGCTTTGCTTTCGCCTTGATCCCGCTCTACCAGATTTTTTGTGAGGTGACCGGGCTCAATGGCAAGACTTCCGCGCGGGCGGAGGGTGAGCCCACCACCGTCTTACAGGTTTCCGAGCGCGAAGTGACGATCCAGTTCCTGGCCCAGGTCGGTCGCGGCATGCCGTGGGAGTTTCGGCCAATGGATGCACAGCTGAAGGTTCACTTGGGGGAAATAAACGTCACCTCTTACTATGCTCGCAACCGCGCCAGCCAGGGAGTAACTGGACAAGCCGTGCCCAGTGTGGCACCGGGTTACGCCGCCAGTCATTTGCATAAGATCGAATGTTTTTGCTTTACCCAACAATATCTGGAGCCAGGTGAAGCCCAGCAGCTGTCCCTTAGGTTTTATATCGACGAGGAACTGCCTCTGGAGGTTAAAACGCTTACCTTGTCCTACAGTCTGTTCGAGGTACCCCAGCGTGAGGTCGCGAGCTTGACGCTGGCGGTTAATCCGCAATGATCGAAGCACCCCGCTATTACGTGCCGCACTCGAGCCCCTGGCCAATCATTGGGTCGGTGGCGCTAGCGGTAACCGCCTTCGGCGGCGCCAATTTCATCCACCAGAGTACCGATAAAGTAGGGGCCGAAGGCAGCTTCGGTCAGCCAGTCTTCTTCATTGGACTGGCTATGATCGCCTTCATGATGTTCGGCTGGTTCAGCGTCGTCATCCGGGAATCTATCAAGGGCATGAACAGCAGTTTGATGGACCGTTCCTATCGCATGGGCATGGCCTGGTTCATCCTTTCTGAAGTCATGTTCTTCGGGGCCTTCTTCGGCACGCTTTTTTACGCCCGCATCATTTCCGTCCCCTGGCTGGCGGGAGCAGGTAATAACCTGGAAACACATGTGTTGCTGTGGCCGGACTTCGCCGATACCTGGCCACTTTTTATGACACCTGGCGGCGGCCTCACCGAGGCGATGGAGGCCTGGGGTTTGCCCTTCGTTAATACCGTCATCCTGGTCAGCAGTAGCGTCACCGTGACCTTTGCCCATTGGGCGTTGAAAAAAAACCAGCGCGTACTTTTACCGATTTGGCTGGCCATTACGGTGGCGCTGGGAACCACCTTCCTGATCCTGCAGGTCATCGAATACCGGGATGCCTACACCGAGTTGGGGTTGACGCTGGGATCTGGAATTTACGGTTCGACTTTCTTCATGCTGACCGGTTTTCACGGTCTGCACGTGACCATGGGAACAATTATGCTCACCGTCATGCTGCTACGCTCTTTGCGGGGACATTTTTCTCCAGATAACCATTTCGCCTTCGAAGCGGTGAGTTGGTATTGGCACTTCGTGGATGTGGTCTGGTTGTTCCTATTTACTTTTGTTTATTGGTTTTAAATATCTGCATAAACGCCATCAGGCGAAGCGAACAGGATTATGTCAAGAACAGCAGAAATAAAATTGACCATCGATCTCGACAGTGCCAACTTGCCTACGCGAATCGAATGGCAAGCCTCCGAGGGTCAAGCCAATGGCCCTATTTCATGTGAGTCGATGATGCTTTCGGTCTGGGACAGCGAAAACAAGACGCTGGCGGCAATCGATCTATGGATTAAAGATACCAGCATCGAGGACCTGAACATTTATTTCTACCAGGTGATTCACAAGATGGCTGACACCTATTTGCGTGCGACCAAGAATGAGGAAGTAGCCAACTCGATTCACCAGTTCGGCGAAAGTTTTGGTGACAGCCTGGGATTGATAAATCGGAGTACCGAATAAATGAACGTCTCCATTGTTCCGGCGTTAAAAGTACTCAGGCCAGCGGCAATGCTCGTAGTAGTGGTATTGGTAG
The DNA here is from genome assembly GCA_022563075.1 of Pseudomonadota bacterium. Lineage (GTDB taxonomy): Bacteria > Pseudomonadota > Gammaproteobacteria > Pseudomonadales > Pseudohongiellaceae > UBA9145. The sequence goes on along the minus strand of JADFOC010000110.1, from coordinate 5,095 downwards.
GCCTGGTACTAGGCTATTGGGCGAACGCGACGTTCGTTCCGGGGACCAGCCCGGAACAACCGATCGCGTTTAGTCACAGAATTCATGCCGGCGAAAATGAGATCCCCTGTCAGTATTGCCACACCCAGGCGCGCCGTTCTCCATCGGCCGGTGTTCCCAGCGTGTCGAAATGTGTCGGCTGTCATAACGAGGTGGCAACGGAGCGACCCCAGATACGGCTGTTATTGGACTACTGGGCCAACCAGCAGCCCATCCCCTGGATCAAAGTTCATGATCTACCTGATTTCGTGCACTTCACCCATAAACGCCACGTGTTAGCAGAAATTGCGTGCCAGACCTGCCACGGGCCGGTTGAAACCATGGACAGAATTCAATTGACCAGCAGAGCGATTGATGGCTCTACCCAGGCGGGCCATCCCTGGAAAATGGGGTTGTGCCTGAATTGTCACAGAGAAAATGAAGTAGAAAATGGAACGGATTGTTTGACTTGTCATAAGTAAAAAAAGAAGAACGCAATGCCAAATATAGAACGCAGAGAATTCCTCAAGCTTATCGGCGCCGGTAGTGTCGGTGTCGGTGCCGGATTCATGCTGAGAGAATCAGCCAAGCACCCGACTGAGTATCTGATTCCGCATGTGGTGGCGCCGGAGGACTTCAGCAGTGGCATCGCCACCTGGTATAACTCGGTGTGCTCGATGTGCCCGGCCGGTTGTGGCATCTCGGTGCGCACCCGCGAGGGCCTTGCTAAAAAAATTGAAGGTAACCCTTTGCATCCGGTTAACCAGGGCCGACTTTGCGCTTTGGGTCAGGCGGGACTTCAAGTCTTGTACAATCCTGATCGCTTAACCGAGCCATTGCGGCAAACGGCAGAACGCGGTTCCACGTCGTTCGAAAAAATCACCTGGGATGAGGGCCTGGATCAAGTCGGTGAGCGCCTGGATCTGCTGAGAGCTGCGGGGCGAGGCAACCGAGTTGCTTTGTTGAGCCAGGGGGTCAGGGGACATCTGGCACAACTATTCGAAAGTTTTATGCAACAGATGGGCTCCGAGCGTCTACTGCATTACGATTTCAACCATCCCCATACCTTGTATGCAGCCAACCAACGATTCTTTGGTGAGGACCGTCTGCCTTATTACGATTTGCAAAATACGCGCTTGCTGCTGTCTTTCGGAGCCGATTACCTCGCAACTTGGATTTCCCCGGTACATCATAGCCTCGGTTTTGGCGAGAGCCGCCAGGGCCGGCCCGATATCCGGGGGAAGTTTATTCAAATCGAACCAAGGATGTCCATCAGTGGCGCCGCCGCCGATGAGTGGATTGCCGCCAGACCCGGCACCGAAGGATTCTTGGCACTTGGCCTGGCCCACCACATCGTCGCCGAGGGGAATTATCAGGGAGCCGATCGGGCCGACTGGGTAACGGCCCTTGCCGACTACTCCCCGAGCCAGGTAGCAGAGCAGACCGGTTTGCCAGTGACCACCATCGTCCGGCTAGCCGACATGTTTGTCGATATCGACCCCAGCCTCGCCATCGGCGGTGGCGCCGCGGCCAATCACAGCAATGGTGTCGACACCTTGGTGGCAGTGAATGTGCTCAATTATCTGGTAGGCAACATCGGCCGAGAAGGTGGGCTGGTGTTCAACCCCGAACCCTCCGGTCCGGTTTCACGACGGCGCCAGGCCAGTTATCTCTCGATGCTCGAACTCGCCGAAGCGGCGCGCCAGGGCGAGATCGATGTGTTGATTCTCAATAGCACCAACCCGGTATTTACCTTACCGGCGGCAGCCGAGTTCAGGCAGGCGCTGGCTGAGATACCTTTGATAGTGAGCTTGTCCAGTTTCCTCGATGAAACCACGGCGCTGGCCGACTTGATCCTCCCTAGTCATACTTATCTCGAGAGTTGGGGTGATGATTTTCCGGAACCCGGTGTGGGTTTCTCTGTGGGTGCGGTATCGCAGCCGGTGGTTTCGCCGCTCTACAATACACGGGCCACCGGCGACATCATCCTGGCCCTGGCACAACGGATAGGTGCAAGTAATGCAATGCCGTGGAACAGCATGGAGGAGTTTCTCAAAGACGGTTGGCGCCAGATCTATGAGCGCGGTGATGCCCAGACCTTGGCCCAAGGGTTCGATGCGTTCTGGATATCGGTGCTGAGGGCTGGCGTCTGGGGAGAAACCACACGCCGCAATACAGAATTTACCCTGGAACGAAGTGTCATCGCTGGTATTGGTGTCCAGACCCCAGAGTTTTCAGGATCGGAAGAGGAATATCCATTTATTCTGCACCCTTATCTTTCCCCTAATTTTCATGACGGCCGTGGCGCTAACCTTCCCTGGATGCAGGAGCTACCAGACCCTATGACCAGTGTGGTCTATGGTTCCTGGGTGGAGATAAACCCGGTTACTGCAGAGCAGTTGGGTTTCACCGAAGGAGATTTGGTGGAGATACAGTCCCCACATGGAACCGTGCGTGCACCCGTTTTTATCTTTCCGGCCATCATGCCGGATGTTATTGCCATGCCCATCGGGCAAGGTCACCACGAATACGGCCGCTATGCGAAAGACCGCGGTGTTAACCCCATCGAAATTCTGAGCCCGCAGATAGAACCGGTCACCGGCAGCCTCGCCTCGAGCGCCACCCGGGTGAAACTCGTCGCCACCGGGCGTCGTGTGAAACTGGTTAAGACCAGCGGTATGTCGCGAGACCTGGGTAGAGATATCGTACAAACTACCGGCCCTACTGGCGTCGAAGTTAGCAGCGCCAGACCGAACAGCATCCCGATTACGGAAGTAACATCATGAGCTTATTTTCACGCTTTATGGACAGTTGGCGAAAATACCGCAAACCCGGCTACTACGACGAATTCGATTACCACTGGACCATGGCCATCGACCTCGACAAATGCACCGGCTGCGAAGCTTGCGTCACCGCCTGCCAGGCCGAGAATAATATTCCTGTGGTCGGTGAGAAGGAGATGGCGCGGGGCAGGGAGATGCAGTGGATTCGGATCGAACGCTATTGGGAAGGCGAGTTTCCGGACATCAAACTGCGCTTCATTCCGATGATGTGCCAACACTGTGATGCGGCACCCTGTGAGACGGTGTGCCCGGTGGGTGCTACCTATCACAACCAGGATGGTCTCAACGCCCAGATCTACAACCGTTGTATCGGCACTCGCGCCTGTGCGGTCTATTGCCCGTACGAGGTGCGTTACTTCAATTACTACGATCATCATTGGGATAGCCCGTTGGATAAGCAACTTAATCCGGATGTGACCGTGCGCGGCAAGGGAGTCATGGAGAAATGCACATTTTGTATTCAGCGAATTCGTCAGGCCAAGGACCTGGCCAAGGATGACGGTCGCAGGCGGGTGCGGGATGGCGAGGTGCAACCGGCCTGTGTGCAGAGTTGCCCATCCAAGGCGCTGGTGTTCGGGGATCGCAAGGATCCCGACAGCCAGGTATTCAAATCAATGCACGATCCACGTAATTACCGGGTTTTAGAGGAGCTGAACACCGACTCGTCCGTGTTCTATCTGAAGAAGGTTGATGCATAGGCTGACCATGGCGACTGAAACTAACAATTTAGGTTACACCGACATCCATGACGACGTGGTCCGGTCCATCGTCAAGACTGGCCCCAAGTACTATATCGCCTTGGCGACAGCCGGCGGCACCACCCTGCTGTGCTTCTTTTTTCCCTGGTTTTATCAGCTCTACTATGGCATTGGCGCCGCCGGCATAAATCACCCTGGCGTCTGGGGGACCTATCTCGCCAGCTTCATATTCTGGATCGGTCTGAGCCATTCCGGCACCTTGCTGTCCTGTGTCTTGCACCTTACCAACAGTACCTGGCGCAAGGCCATGTATCGAAGCGCCGAGGCGATGACGCTGTTCTCACTGGTAGTGGCGGCAACCTATGTGATGGTGCATGTCGGGCGCCCCTGGTTCATACATTGGGCGGTGCCCTATCCGAATCAGATGGAATTGTGGCCCAATTTCCGATCGCCGCTGATGTTTGATGTGATGGCCATCGGCACTTATATTACCGGCAGTACTATTTTCATCTACATGGGCACCATCCCCGACTTCGCCGCCGTCAGAGATCGCACTACTGGCTGGCGTAACACCATGTACACCTTGCTATCCCTGGGTTGGCGCGGAACCGACAAAGAATGGCATCGCCTGCACTGGGCTTACACGTTTCTGGCAGTACTGATTATTCCTCTGGCGGTGTCGGTACACAGCATCGTCTCTTGGGATTTTGCCATGTCCGTCGTGCCGGGATTGCACCAGACTATCTTCGCACCCTATTTTGTAGTGGGTGCCATCTATTCCGGTACGGCCGGTATCGTCACGGTGATGTTCGTACTGAGGAAATCCATGGGTTTCGAGCAATACATCACCAAGCTGCACTTCGATAACCTGGGTAAGCTGCTGCTGGTGTTGTCATTGATCTGGACTTACATCAACGGAGTCGAATTGTTTACCGCGTGGTATAGCGGCACTTCGGAAGAGTACGAAGCACTGGGTTACAAATTGTTTGGTTTCTACGCACCGCTGTACTGGGAGATGATCCTGTTCTGTGCGGTGGCGCCGATGTTGATGTTCTCCACGCGTTTCAGAACTTCGTTTGTGCCCATGCTGATCCTGTCGATCGCCATAAACATCGGCATGTACACAGAGCGGTTTCTCATTATCGCGACCTCACTGTCGCGGCAATATCTGCCGGATGCCTGGGGGGTGTACGTACCGAGTCTGGTTGAGATCTCGATCATGGTGGGCTCCTTCGCGCTGTTCACCACGCTGTTTCTGGTGTTCGTCAAAATCTTTCCCAGTGTGTCCATGTACGAAGTGAAGGAAACCATGGCCACCCCTACGATGGAGCCGCTGGCTCCGGCGACAGGAATCCCAGCATGACAAGCAATGTGGTAGGACTGTTTCGTGATCCGAAGTCGGCGCTGGCGGCCGCGGGCCAACTCCAGGGCGCCGGATTTGGCACCCCGGAGCTGATGTCACCGGTCCCTATAGAGGGCGTGGAAGAAGTACTCGGTAAGAAAAAATCGGTGATCACAAATTTTACTTTAATGGGG
>JADFOC010000109.1 GCA_022563075.1 Pseudomonadota bacterium | reverse complement strand
CACTCGTTGACGCCGGCCACGGCGGCGACGGCCCAGCCTAGCAGCAGTACCGTCAACAGCGCCGTCCCGGGCGCCGTCGACAGTGCCGCGCGGGACGAGCCCGTGTCAGCTCGTTTCGTGGGTATGTTCATCGCGTCCTCATCCTACTTCAGCAGCAGCAACTGCCGCACGCGTTTCGCCCCGGACTCGCGCAACTGGTAGATGTAGACCCCGGAAGCCAGACTCAGACCATCCTCGTCGCGTCCGTCCCAGGTCGTCGTCCACAGACCCGCGTCCTGGAAACCTTCTTCGACGAGAAGCCGCACGCGCTGTCCCAGCAGGTTGTAGACCGCCAGATGTACGGCGCCGGCCTGAGTCACTTCATACTCGATGCTGGTGTCACCCTCTTTGGGGTTGAAGGGATTCGGGTAGTTGCTCAACTGGGTCGCCGGTCGGCGGTTGTCGGGTTCGACCTGACCGATTCGGTAGATCCCGGGTTCGGTCACGGTGGCCGACAGCCACCCCGTGCCTTCGTCGGCGACGGTGGGGACATCCTCCCACTGCTGGGTCACCGGATCCCACTGTTCGACGCCGGTATTCGGATCGCCCGCCCGAGGGCCGGCAAAGAGATTGAGCGTCACCGGGGACTTCAGGTTGTGCTCCCCGTCCACCGCCAGGGAAAACAGCGTCCCGGGATCCTCTTCGACGCCTTCGGGGTGATCCTCCTCAGCCAGTGGGTAGAGCACGACGAGGCGCCCCGCACCGGCCAGGTCGCTGGGCACGTTGACGGTCGCCTGGCCGTCCGCCACGGCGACGCTGCCACCGCGGCTCGACAGACGCTGCAAGGTGATCTCGAGGCTCCGTTCCCCGAGGTTGCCGGCGCGGTCGCGGCCGGTCACCACGACGGTGACGAACTGCTCGGTGTCCACCGGGGGCACCGAAAAAGACGCCTCGTAGATGCCCTCACCACGGTCAAGGACCTCGACGCCGACGCCGTTCATGGTCACTTGCGGAGACCCGTCAAGCTCCTCCGTCGGTTGGATGATGATGTCGAGCAGGCCACCGATGACGGCATTCTGCTTCGCTTCGAGGGCAAAGCCCGGAGGGATGTCGTCGTGCTGAATGAGGATGATCAGCGTACCCTCGTCACGGTTGCCCTGCGGATCTTCCGCGCTCAGGACCACACTTCGTGATCCCCGCTGCCCGGCGGGTATCGATATGAACAGCCGTCGTGCCTCGATCCGAGCCGCCACACCCGGCTCAGCACTCGCCGTCCATTCGATCTCGTCGTCCGGTGTGTCGCCGTCCTCGACGTAGAGATCGAGGGAGATGGCTTGCTCGGGTCCCCCCGCTGGCAGCAGGATCTGCGGCAGGGATGACACCACCGGCGGCTCACCGCCACGCAGTACCTGAATCTCCAGGATGCCGAGGGCCGAATTCCCCGCCGGGTCACGCACCAGCAGTTGGGCTGTGCGCGGGCCGGCCGCGGTGAGGTCGGGACGCACGGTGAGTTCGTGGCTCAGCGGATCGATGGAGACGACGACGTCAGACGGCTGGCTGATGCTCCAGATCAGTGTCGAGTCCGGGTCGTCATCGACGACATAATCGTCGAGATCGAGGCTGCGGTCTTCCTCCCCCGCACGCACGCTCAGCGTCGGCAACGTGCGCACCTGCGGCGTCAGGCCGCGGCCCCGCACCCTGACGTCTACCGGCGCGGAGCGCTGCCGCCCCGTGGGATCTGTGGCCAGGAAGAAGAGGATCTCGGTACCGATGAAATCGCCGGGGGACGCGACGCGCACCCGCGTCGTCTCCGCGTCTATGGTCACCTCGAGCTGGGTCGTGGGCCCAACCGTCCACAGCAGCGGCGGTGGCGTGCCGACGACGTAGTCATCCAGCACGAGCGTGGTATCGGTATCACCGGCATAGATGACGATTTCCGGGATCGGGTCGAGCTGAAACAGGGGCGGCAGCGACACGGTGAGGATCACACTCGTCTCCTGGCCGCGGGTGTCCCGTGCCGTCAATACGACGCGTGCCTCGGAGGCAGGTTGCGTCGTCGACGTCTCGTCGCGACGAACCCGCAACAGGTGTGTCACCGGGTCGAGTTCGACGATGATTCCCGGCTCACCCACGGCAAACCACTCCAGCTCGGACTCGAAGTCCTCGTCGTCGAAGACGACATCATCCAGATCGATGCGACCCATGGCATCGGTGCTGTCGAGAACGACATCCGCCAACTTGCCGATGAGCGGCGCGCCCCCGGCCTGCACGACGAGAACGGGAATCGACTCCGTCGCCGACAGCCCGCCCGGGTCCGTCGCCGTCAGCGTCAGCGACGCCACTTCGTTCATGCCCTGTGCCGCCGACAGACGCACCTGCCGCATGGACGAATCGTATTCGGCCAGCAGGCCGCTGGATGCGGATACCGTCCAGCTGATGTTTTCGTCGGCATCGTCCGGATCGGTGACGATGGCGATGGTGACACCGGGTCGTACTTCCTTTGACGCGATCACCACCTTGTGACCGTCATCGGCGACCTTCTGTACTACAGCATTCAGATTACCCACGGTGATGGTCCAGTAGCGATAGCCGGTGGCGCCGCGAATGCCGCCGGGAGCCGCATCAGTTGTGGGCTGGGGATCGGTTTCGATTACCTTGATGATACTGTTGCCCACCTTGAAGCGGTTCATCACACCGCCGCCGGGCATATCGATGGTGGCTTCCAATTCGAGGCCGAGGCTGTCCCGGTAAAAGGACAGCATCGCTTCGAGGTTATTGGTGACGATGCCGATGTCGATGGCACCCTTCTTTATATCTATGCTCACGTTACTGCCCTTTCTTAGACTAGGCGACGCCTAAGATGGATTTGGTTTCCAGGAATTCTTCAAACCCATCCTGTCCCCATTCGCGGCCGTTGCCGGAATGCTTGTACCCACCGAAAGGGGCGGCGAAATCCGGACCGGCGCCGTTAATGTGTACCATGCCGGTTCGAATCTGACGGGCAATCTGCTGTGCGTGTTCCGGTTCGCCGGATACATAACCGGACAGTCCATAATCGGTATCATTGGCGATACGCACGGCATCGGCATCGTCTTCATAAGGAAGGATAGACAGCACCGGGCCAAAGATTTCTTCGCGCGCGATAGTCATGTCGTTGTTGACATTGCCGAATACGGTTGGCTGTACGTAGTAACCCTTATCCAGGCCTTCGGGTCGGCCGAGTCCACCGACCACTAACTCGGCGCCTTCCTCGATACCCTTCTCGATTAAGCCTTGAATCTTATTGAACTGCAGTTCGCTAACGACGGGGCCGAGTCGGGTAGAGTCATCGTTCGGATCGCCGACGGTGGCTTTGGCGGCAGCGGCCTTGGCTACTTCCATCGCTTCCGCCATACGGGCTTTTGGTACCAACATGCGCGTAGGGGCGTTGCAGGATTGTCCGCTGTTGCCAAAACAGGAGATCACGCCACCACTGACAGCCTTGGCGAAATCGGGGACGTCTTCCAGAATGATATTGGCCGACTTACCGCCCAGCTCCTGGGTGACGCGCTTGATGCCATCGGCGGCCGCCTTGGCCACTTCACGACCGGCACGGGTAGATCCGGTGAATGAAACCACGTCGATTTCCGGGTGAGACGAAATAGCGGCGCCTACCGTGGGTCCATCGCCATTGACCAGATTAAACACGCCGGCGGGGAGTCCAGACTCGGCAATGATTTCGGCCAGTAGATAGCCACTGATGGGGGCAATTTCACTGGGTTTCAATATCATGGTGCAGCCGGCGGCGATGGCCGGTGCCACCTTGCAGGCGATCTGATTGAGTGGCCAGTTCCAGGGGGTGATGAATCCACAGACACCGGCAGCTTCTTTCACAATTTTTGTGGTGCCCCGGATTTCCTCGAATTCATAGTTTTTCAGGACGCTCACGATGTTCATGAAATGGCCGATGCCGCTGCCCAGCTGTGCGGTCTTCGCCAGTGTCATCGGGGCGCCCATCTCATTGGAGATCGCCGTGGCGATCTCGTCGCCGCGGGCCTTGAGCCCCTCGATAATCTTGTTGATGACGCTCAAGCGTTGCTCGACGGTGGATTGCGACCACTCGGCAAAGGCCGCGCGAGCCGCCTTGGCGGCCGTATCGACGTCTTCGGCCGTACCCAGGCTGATGGTGGCGAACGCCTCCTCCGTGGCGGGATTGATGACGTCAAGCGTGGATCTATTCTCCGGCTCGACCCATTCACCATTGATGTAGAATTTATTGTAGGCCGTGGTCATTTTGTTACTCCTGTCGATTCGATTACACTGTGTTTGGCTAGGGAGGTAAAACTAGCATACCCAATTTTTCTATGCCAATAAGAAGTGAACCCAAAAGGAAGTAGTTGAGTGTTGAGTGCGATCAATCGAGCCATCGGCGAAGCCCTGGCGTCTTTCCTGACTAAATCCCTGCCAGGCTATCAGCGCATGGATACCGTTGCCGTCAACGATGTGGCGGCGGTATTGCGAACCGGTGACATCGTCCTGGTGGAAGGCAATAACCGCATCAGCACCGCCATCAAGTATCTCAGTCAGTCCTCCTGGTCGCATGCCTGCCTGTTCGTTGGCGAGCCGGGGGCAAGCTGCAGTGAAGCCAATCTGATAGAGGCCAATCTCAAAGATGGCGTGCATCTGGTGAGTCTGGATCACTATGCAGATTTCAACCTGCGAATCTGCCGACCGGTGAGTCTTAGCGACGCAGAGATCGGCAAGTTAGTTGCCTACGCGCGCTCCAAATTGGGACATCGTTACGATCTGAAGAATGTGTTCGATCTGCTGCGTTACCTGATCCAGAAGCCAGCGGTGCCTGAACGATACCGACGCGCCATGATCAGCTTTGGCAGCGGCGAGCCCACCAAGGCTATTTGTTCGACGCTGATCGCCGAGGCATTTCAATCGATCGATTATCCGATCTTGCCAAGAAGAACCGGTGATGGGGGTAATGATGGTGAGGTTCCACACTATTATAGGCGCCACTTCACACACTTTACGCCAAGAGATTTTGATATGTCACCGTACTTCGCAGTGGTCAAGCCGACGCTTGAGAAACAATTCGACTTTCACGATCTGCACTGGGAGCAGCCTGGAAATCCAAAGCCAAAGCCCCAGGTGTCCTAGATGATGCCCAGCATTATTACCACGGCAGTCTCATATTGCGGATCGCTACGGGTGCTCTGTTGATAGGGATAGGCAACGGCTTGTTGGGGCGTTACACCTTGCGTTTCAAAAACATTACCATCTATCCGAATAGAGTGTGCAGGATGATAACGAAAGGCTGTGCTCGCACCACGAGAGATTAATCGATAGTCACCGATCTGCCCCGGCGTGGCTTCACCGATGGTCACTACTCGCTCGAGCTTGGCTAATTGGTAGGCAAACAGCTCGGCACCACCCCTGGTGTCGGCATTGATCAAGACGGCGATGGGTTTCTGGTAGGAATCTTCGACGGTATTTTGTGTGCCAAAGGCCAAGGCAACATGCTCGGAGCCTGCACCGGTGGCAGTAAAAAAGCGGCGACGGTTTGGTATCAGCAAGTCCAGGTGGCTGGTGTCGAGGAAACCATAGGCATTTCTTAGATCGATTATCAGTCCATCGCAGTAGGCAAAATCATCGATTAACTGGTGAAAGCTCACCAGGTCGTTAGACGCTCTGGAAAAACCCCAGAGGCGCACGTATCCAATCAACTTATTACCAGAACTAAACTGTTGAATGCTGTTAAGTGTGGCGGTGCGATAGCTGTCATAAAGATTCTCAAAAACTGGAGTCACCTGCACGCTTAGGATGTCCCCGTTTCTCTCCAGCTCAATATCGTATTGTGCATGAGCCGGTACAAACGGCGATGAATCGGTGCTTGCCTGGTTGAAGGAATAGACCGGATGAAATGCTTCACCGTTAGCTGCGGTGATTAAGTCGCCACGATTTATGCCGGCCTGGTGGGCGGGATAGCCTTCCAGCACGGCCGTGACCAGGTAGTCATCGGCTAGCGGGACTACCTGTATGCCGATGTGATTGAGCGCCAGCCGATCGGCGGCTGAGCCTGCCTGAAATGCCTGTATCAGGTAGAAGCGCAGCTGACTGGAATCTACTTCAAGCTCGCCAGGGCCTTGTGCCCCTGCATTTGGACACAGCACCAGGATCGCAAGCAACAGCGATAAGATTCGAGGCATGACCGTTATTCGATCACCGCCATGGCCCTTACCGCTGCGGGACGTCGATAGTGCCGATCTCTCAATTCGACATATCTCGCCGGCACATCGAATTCGAAGCGGATCGCCCAATTGAAGGTGTGCGCCAACAGAAGATCAGCCAGGCTGAACTGGCCACCGATGGCAAACTCGTTGCCGCCTAACAAATGATCCAGGGTGTGCAGCGCCTTGGCGAACTCAAACTTCGCGGTCTCCAGCATCTGTGGTATGCGCTGTTCCTCCGGCAGGGCGAATCGATGTTTGCCGTTACTCCAAAGTGGTTGTTCCAGCTCCGCCAGAACGAAGGCAATCAGTTCATCGTGGTGCGCGTAACCCACCATATCAACATTCGGCAGCAAGCCACACTCAGGCGCCTTCCGCGCGATGTAGTTAACGATGGCGATGCTTTCCGTGAGCACCAGGTCACCATCAACCAGCGTGGGGACCTTGCCCTGGGAGTTTAACGCCAGATAGTCTGGATTCTGCGCGGCTTCGGATTGCGCCGGGTCGACGAACAACTTAATCCCAACGTACTCATATTCCAGGCCGGTCTCTTCCAATGCCCACAGCGCACGAAAAGAGCGTGACTGCGCCATGCCGTAAAGTTTCATGCGATCATGTTTCCTTTCCTGAAAAAGCAAATGGTGTTGCTTTAAAGCAACACCATTTGGGCGATTCATCCATCTCTCTGGCAGCTATCTAGTCGATAGCGAAGCAGTAATAGTATCCAGCGCCACCGGTACGGACTAAGTTGGCCTGGCTGCAGCCGGCTGAACCGTGTGCACTATTCCAGGAAGTCGGGTTCTGACCGCCACCGGTGCGGTCGAAGTGACCTACGTGAGCCGACCCTTCGCCGTTGTTGGTCCAGTTGTTACAGGTGTGGTTGTCACCATCGTCGACGGTGCGGCCATCCAGCGTGGAGCCGGTGAGGATATCGTGTTGATTCGGTGAATCACCACGACCGTTGACCGTATCCCCACTTTCCGTGATTGAATTTGCCTTGCTCAGGGCATTGGACTCGCTGTGCAGGTGATTCATGTTGCTGGCTACTTCGACACCGTTGGCGTTAAACCAGGGGCCAAAACCAATGCGATCTCTGGCATTGATGGTGGGCGAGCCGTCGGTGGCATGGGCACTCAGGTAGGCATGCCAGGTCTTGCCGCGTGAGCCGGCCGCATCCGCCAGGCTTTGACAATGGGCATCTGCGCCTGCCAGTCCGCCGAGATTGGCCCCATCACCGGAACCCACACTGGTGATAAAGAAACTCATTTCGTTTTCTTGCGAATTAGTCACGGTAAACGTAGTCGCCGCTGCAACGAAAGCGGCGGCGCTAAAAAGTAAAGTCTTCTTCATCGATCTACTCCTCGATTGTTATATGGCTGGTTTTTTTCTGGTTCGATCTCTCTGCTGTAATTAGCAGGAAGATTTAAATCCCGTCCGCTGCAACGCTGTCCGTTATCAGCCTTAAGCTCCGTAGCAACTACGGAGCTCAAATCGCTCTACGCTAGTCTGGCAAGGTCATCGCCGTTAACGAACTGCCGGTTTGCAAGATGATATATTGCTTGCCCTCATGCACCCAGGAACTCATGCCATAGCGACTCGCCGACGGTGCTTCCACGCGGGCGAGTTCCTCGCCGGTGGCTTTATCCATGGC
>JADFOC010000108.1 GCA_022563075.1 Pseudomonadota bacterium | reverse complement strand
TCGACTCCCCCGAGGTCATCAATTTTATGACCGAAGTGGCGCTGTCTGATACCGATGCCAAAACAGAAGTTATCGCTATCGAAGGCATCGCCGATCGGGAAGACAATATTGCGGTAGCGGCATTAATGCATGTCTATTTGAACAGCAGTAATTTACCAGGCCGCCTGGCATCGATTAACGGAATTGGCCGGTCTAAGACGCAACAAGCGGTCGAGGTGCTCGGCCAAATATTGGCCGATGCAACCGATGTGCAACTTATTGCGGCCTCTGTTCGAGCGCTAGGCAACACCGAGTTGGCAACGGCGGTGCCAGCTATACTCGGTGCTTATCGTAGTAGCTCCGATAAATCGGTACAGCGTGCCGCCATCAGAGCCCTGCGCAGATTGCGTGATTATCCTGCCGCCACCGAAGCCCTGCTGGAGATCCTTGAAGACCAGTTAAATGATGACGGAGCCCAGTAATGAGCACCCTGCGTCGCAGATTTACGGCGCTTGCTGTGCTGGTATTTTCAACGGCGGTAGCGGCCCAATCCCTGACGGCGTATCCAGACGGTCCGCGACCACTGAGCGTAAAATGGGAGTGGGCTCTGGAACAGGCAGCAGATCCTCAGCTAAATACTGCCTGGATAGCCTCTCAGTTTAGTACCGAACTCGATGAGAAATTGCAGATTGCTATCACGTCCCGGCATGACGATTATTACCAAGGGTAACAATTATTCCTGGCCAGGTTCATGGGCTAGATATTCGTCTTACAGCAATGCCAATGGTTGGCGCAATGGCCATTCTATCGGGTCCCTGCTGGCAGGCAAGCGTAGACTCGGTTGAGACCATCGCCGGTGCCGCTGGTGAGTATGGTCTTGGCCACCTACGTCAGGCTGCACTAGTAATTCTGGCGCGCATGGACATCGTGCGGGCGTTTGCTACTTTGAAAATTGTCGTTGAATCCGACCAGAGCCCCAGAGTGCGGCGGGAAGCCGTCGAGGAAATGGCACATCTGCCGCAGGAGCTTGCAGTTCCCTATTTACTGGAACTGGCCGAAGCTGAGCGAGACCAGCCGGTCGAGATGCGACGTGAAGCCATCGAATCCCTGTCTGGGTTTGATGCCTCGCTGATGGCCAGCAGACTCAATCAACTTGCCTGGAGTGATAGTAGCCAGGTGGTTCGGGAGGAGGCTATCGAGAGCCTGGCAGATCTCAATGACGGTGCAGCAAATTCGATGTTACTGGAGTTAACCAGAAACCATCCCCGTCGACACACCAGCCGGGAAGCACTGGATCGGCTGCAAAAAAACTTCTTTTAATTAGCCACTAAAATTGCCAGCGGCGGCTATTAAACACCCGCTCATGTAGGTAAAATGGCGTCCTTCTTTTAAGCCTTTTTCGCTGTATTCAAGAGCTGTAGCCGGTGGCACAACACACTCCCCTGTTTCAAAAACATCTCGATGCCGGTGCCAAGATGGTGGACTTCGCCGGTTGGGACATGCCCATCAATTACGGTTCCCAGAGCGAAGCACATAATCGGGTACGGTCCGGTGCCGGCGTGTCCTATGTCTCCCACATGACGGTAGTGGATATCTCCGGCATCGATGCCAGCGCTTACCTGCAGTATTTACTCGCCAACGATGTGGCAAAACTGGATGACCAGGGCCGCGCATTGTATAGCGCCATGCTCAATGAAAAGGGCGGCGTGGTGGACGATCTCATCGTCTACCGCATGAGTTTTGGTTATCGTCTAGTGGTTAATTGCGCGACCCGCTTGAAGGATTTAGCCTGGATGGCACAGCATAGTCCTGGCTTCAAAATCTCGATTGAAGAACAACCCAAGCTGGCGATTCTGGCCGTACATGGTCCCGATGCCATCGATAAAGTCTGTGAGATATTGCCGGCGGATCAAGCGGATGCTGTTCGCAGTCTGGGGAATTTCCGCGGCGTTGAGCTCGATTCCTGGTTTGTTGCCCGTACCGGTTATACCGGCGAGAAGGGTGTGGAATTAATTTTTCCAGCCGATGCCGCGGCAGCGCTCTGGGATAAGATTTTGGCTGCCGGGGTGTCTCCGGTAGGCCTGGCAGCACGCGATACACTGCGCCTGGAGGCCGGCATGAATCTCTATGGCCATGACATGGATGAAAGTGTGTCGCCGCTGGCGGCCAACATGGAGCAGACCATTGCCTGGCAACCGCAAGAGCGGGAGTTTATCGGCCGCGCGGCTATCTCCCGACATAAACAAGATCAAGCAAGCGGCGGATTACCGCATCTCGTGGGACTGGCGCTGGAACAGCGTGGGGTGCTGCGAGAAGGTCAGAAGGTCCAGTCTGACAGGGGTGAGGGAGTCATTACCAGCGGTAGTTTCTCACCCACATTGAAGCATTCCATTGCTTTAGCTAGAATTCCGGTGGACAGTCAATCCTGTCAGGTAGAAATAAGGGGCACACTGACGCCGGTCAGAATCGTAAAACCAAATTTTGTCCGCTTCGGCAAAAAAGTGTTCGACTAAAAAAAGCAGCCAGAGGGTCATTAGGTGAGCAAATTTCCTGACGATTTAAAATACGCTTCCACCCATGAATGGGTTCGCATTGACGACGCTGTAGCCACTGTCGGGATCAGCTATCACGCCCAAGACGCCTTGGGGGATATCGTGTTTGTGGAGTTACCGGAATTGGGCACTACGGTTAACGCCAGAGCTGAAGTGGCGGTGGTCGAATCGGTCAAGGCCGCCTCGGATATCTACAGCCCATTGTCGGGTAAAATTTTGGAGATCAATGAGGCATTGGCCGACACGCCAGAGATCGTTAATTCAATGCCTTATGACAACGGTTGGTTTTATAAAATGGAAATAGACGATGCAAACGCATTAGCGGCGGAGTTAGATGAGCTAATGGATGCTGAGGCCTATGCAGATCATTGCGCAAATGACTAGCGAGCTGGTTTTTTCGTCAGTATCGCTGTGCCAGATGGTTGCGCAACCTTTCTTTCACACTCCAGGATTTGACTGGCTAGGTTTATGCTTTGCCCGCGTTATACTCTTAAATTAATTGAGTGAAACTACTCTGGTCACCAGCAAACACTTATCGTGTAAGGACTGCAATGCAAACTAAAACTACGGCGCTAAGCTCCCGCACTAACGGTGCTGCTCAGAATGACTCGGCACCCACACTGGAAACGCTGCAGTACCAGGATGAGTTTATCGATCGTCATATCGGTCCGGGGGCCGCACAGATTCAGCAGATGCTGCAAGTACTAAAGCTTGATTCGTTGCAGCAGTTGGTGGCGAACACCATTCCGGAGTCCATTTCGCTAAAGAAACCACTCGCACTGGGGAGACCAATCACGGAAAACCAGGCATTGTCCAAACTGAGGGCAATTGCCTCGAAGAACCAGGCGACTCGATCCTATATCGGCCTGGGTTATTACGACACCCATACGCCCAATGTCATTCTGCGCAATGTACTGGAGAATCCAGGCTGGTATACCGCATACACGCCTTACCAACCCGAAATCTCGCAGGGGCGTCTGGAGTGTCTACTGAACTTTCAGCAGATGATCTTGGATATGACTGCCATGGACCTGGCCAATGCTTCCTTATTGGACGAAGCTACCGCCGGCGCCGAAGCCATGGCTTTGGCGAAGCGTGTGAGTAAGAATCGCAGGGCCACCAAATTTTTTGTGGACCAGCATTGTTTCCCTCAGACCATCGATGTAATCAAGACTCGCGCCGAGTGTTTTGGCTTCGAGCTCATCATCGGCGACATCGACGCGATGCCCACGGATGAGTTGTTTGGCGCGATTCTTCAATATCCATCGATGTTGGGTGAGGTGAAGGACCTGACCGAGATTATTAGCCGGTTACATGCACATAAAGCCATCGCCGTGGTGGCGGCTGACCTGATGAGCCTGGCGCTGCTGAAACCGCCTGGGGAGATGGGGGCCGATGTCGTCACCGGTAGCACCCAACGGTTTGGCGTGCCGATGGGTTATGGTGGCCCGCACGCCGCCTACTTTGCTACCAAGGACGAATACAAACGGGCGGTGCCTGGCCGCATTATCGGGGTCTCGGTGGATAGCCGCGGCAAGCAGTCGTTGCGCATGGCACTGCAAACCCGCGAGCAACATATACGTCGGGAAAAAGCCAATAGCAATATTTGTACGGCCCAGGTGCTGCTGGCAAATATTTCGGCACTCTATGCGATGTACCATGGTCCATCGGGAATCAAAAGGATTGCACAGCGAATCCATCGCCTCACTTCCATTCTGGCGGCCGGCCTGATTGAAGCTGGCATCGAAGTGGTGAACGAAACCTATTTTGACACCCTAACTGTTACAGTCAGTACAGAGCAATCATCCGGCTTGCTGGAACGCGCCAATACAGCCGGTATTAATCTGCGTCTGGATCGCCTTGGGGCGCACGGTCAGATCGGTATTAGCCTGGACGAATGCACCACAGTGCGAGACATCGAACGTCTATGGCACGTTGTTGTCGGCAAGGCCGAAGCCAAGCTAACGGTTAGCCGCCTGGATGCGGCTATTACCTGCGGCGACAAAGCGCCAGTTATCCCAGATAACTTACAACGTCGCAGTGCTTATTTGCAGCATCCAATTTTCAACAGCTACCACAGCGAAACCGAAATGATGCGCTATCTGAAGCGTTTGGAAGATAAAGACATATCGCTCAATCATTCGATGATTCCACTTGGTTCTTGCACCATGAAGCTTAATGCCTGTGCTGAGATGCTTCCCATAACTT
This sequence comes from Pseudomonadota bacterium, assembly GCA_022563075.1. Classification (GTDB taxonomy): domain Bacteria; phylum Pseudomonadota; class Gammaproteobacteria; order Pseudomonadales; family Pseudohongiellaceae; genus UBA9145. Next base: position 3,124 of record JADFOC010000108.1, on the reverse strand, counting down.
GGCCTGAGTTTGCCAAGCCCCATCCGTTTACCCCGATCGAGCAGATGTCGGGTTATCAGCAAATGATCACTGAGCTGGAGGACATGCTGGCGGAGATTACGGGCTTCGACGCGGTGAGCATGCAACCAAATTCCGGCGCCCAGGGCGAGTATGCCGGGCTGTTGGCTATCAGAAAATACCTGGACAGCATCGGTGGTGGTGAACGCGACGTGTGTCTGATTCCTAGCTCCGCCCATGGCACCAATCCCGCCAGTGCGCAGATGATTGGCCTGCGGGTGGTACTGGTTGCCTGTGATGACAGGGGCAATATCGATATCGGTGATCTCAGCAACAAAGCAATACAGCACGCCGACAAGTTAGCCGTGTTGATGATCACCTATCCTTCGACCCATGGAGTCTATGAGGAGGACGTTAAGGAAATTTGTCAGATCGTGCATGACAATGGGGGACAGGTCTACATGGATGGTGCAAATTTGAATGCGCAGGTCGGCATTGCAAGGCCCGCTGAAATCGGCGCTGATGTGTCTCATGTGAATCTGCACAAGACTTTCTGTATCCCGCATGGCGGTGGTGGTCCGGGCATGGGCCCTATCGGCGTGAAGGAACATTTGGCCCCTTTTTTGGCGAACCACTCTCTAATAAAAATAAGTGGCCCCGCAGAAGGCAATTCGGCTATCTCGGCCGCTCCCTGGGGGAGCTCTAGCATTCTGCCAATCTCCTGGATGTATATTTCCATGATGGGTAGCGAAGGCTTGTTGCGAGCAACCCAGGTGGCCATACTCAGTGCGAACTACATTGCGGTAAAGCTGGCTCCTCATTACCCGGTTCTGTATACCGGGCGCAATGGCATGGTGGCACATGAATGTATTATCGATCTGCGTCCACTCAAACATGCTTCCGGCATCAGCGAGGAAGATGTTGCCAAGCGATTAATGGATTTTGGTTTTCACGCACCTACTATGTCATTTCCAGTGGCTGGAACGTTAATGATCGAACCCACGGAGAGTGAATCAAAACAGGAGTTGGATCGATTCATCGATGCCATGATCCTGATCCGGCAGGAGATTGCGCAGGTGGAATCAGGCAGCATCGATGCGTACAATAATCCGTTGAAGAATGCACCTCATACTCTGGCCGACATGTTAGATGAAGACTGGGGCCGTCCCTACAGCAAAATGCAGGCGGCCTATCCTGGGGAAAAGACGGCGAAAAATAAATACTGGCCCAGCGTGAATCGAATCGATAACGTCTACGGAGATCGAAATCTTTTCTGCGCTTGTCCGAGTATAGAAAATTACCAGTAGCTTTCCAGATTAACTATTCGTTAGCATCGATGTGAGACTTGCGCATCTTCCTAAGATTTTCCATCTTTTTCTGAATCCGAATTAGCTTTTCATTCAGTTCTTTCTTTTGGGTGATGATGGCGTCGTCTTCTTGCTGATCAAACTGCTTGAAAGAGGTATATAGCCTTGCCTTTTCCTGTTTCAACTGGTTGGTCGCATAAGATTTGTAGTAGTCTACCTGCCGCCTAACCGCTAAGCCGGGAATTAGTACGACAGAAATTGCAATGATGTAAGGCAGAGATAACCACATTAGAAAGATTATCCGCACGTAATCTTTATACACATTCGCCCACTGTACTCCAAACATGTAGATAGAAATCAAGATGCCTACTGCACCAATCAACATGCCGAAGAACCACAACGCATCTCCCAGCTTCTTGATACCACCGTTTCCGTCTGGATCGTTGGGATCGAGAGAATGTTGCAGATTGGGAGCAAACTTAAGATACATCACGATGATGGAGACTATGCCTTGCAAACCCAGGCCACAGGTAAAACCGGACAGAAAAAAACCAACATAGATCATTGCCAGAGAGAATGACGTGGCATGAAGATCGGCAGGTACTCCAAACAGATGTGATACTCCAATGGTCAAGGTGGCGAAGCCAAATCCCGCCATCAGATACCGCTTATCATTCATCCAATCCTTGATGATAAGACTACTCACCAGCTTGTCGCCTTCAAGCTCGTTCATGATCGCCACGCTACGACGAAATAAATCGGTAGCAATATACAATGCCATTAACGCCGTGCTGATGATGATGCCCAGAATCCAGCAATACTGTTTAAAGAACACCGTCTTATCTGGCAAGGCGTAATACTGGAGCAACATATAGAAGGCACCAAAACCGAGCGCGATGCCAAGCTTACTGGTATAGCCAAGGGTATTCCCATCACGATAGGGATCGAAGAAAGGATAAAAATCTGAATTCTTCAAATTCATAATCAAGCTCGCTGATAATTTCTTATTACTATTCTCGTTATTTTGCAACTGCAGAGGAACTGAAGGCGACGCTCAATCATTGCTGATAGCGATAATAAAAGCCTGCTGGAAGCTCCCCCTTTCCTCGGCCGTGACCATATTCTGCACTTTTTTTCCCTATCGGTCAAAATCCCGCTTCTTTTAGGAGTTGATTAGGAGCCTCAGGTCACATTTTCCAGAGCACTGCTCATGAGTACGCACTCAGGCACAGACAGTTGGACTTTTTGAATTGTTTTGGTTCCAGAATACTCTCTTGCGGGTTATCGGTAGCGCAAGCTCCTGTTCTCGTTTGGCTAAGGGAAGACCAAACTTTAGTCTGCTCTCCAGATAGAGACAGTAAGCTTCATTAAATGGAATAGAGATGAAATCCCGATAGTGTGAGTGAGGATTTGCAATGCCCTCAATGAAGGCATTATAAGCAGGATGTGGCGTCAAATATTGTAATGCTCCACCAAAAGAATTTGCACAATAACTTGACCATTTGTAAGCTCCCGGATGGGTTACTACTCCCCGCGAGAACGCTGCACGTTCGATATATTTCTGGCAATCTAGCACCAGCGAGTTTCCCTGAATCAAGCTGCTTACAATTGTATTGCTCCAAATGTCCATCGATCTAGCATTCACCGATCTATCAAAGCGAGCATTGAAGTAATTGGAGTATGCCTGATTTACAAACCTCAATAGTGAAGTCACGCCCGTCGGCGTGCCCGGTGTCACTAGAAGCCAGATTTCATTAGCTTGAAAAAAATACGCATGCAACCTTACGTGGTAAGCATTTATGCAATTCAATAAACGCAAC
>JADFOC010000107.1 GCA_022563075.1 Pseudomonadota bacterium | reverse complement strand
ATGGCGAGGCCCCTGAGTCGACCGGGATAGGGAGAGCAGAACTCGGCGAGCCAGTTGTTGTAGGCACGGAAGATGGCGGAGAGGAGGTCTGAGGAGGGTATGACCCAGGTGGTGAGGCCCATGGAGGGGTAGATGACACCGCCAGCGACGCCGTCTAGGTCCATGTCTTTGACGTGGGCGTGGGGGTCCATGCCGCCGAGGAGGACGTCTTCATAGGAGCCCTGGGTCTGGATGGTCTCGGGGGCGTTAAAGCGGCGGCCTGCCTGGGTGCAAGCCCGCTGGATCGCTTTTTCAGCGTCGTGCTACCGATGTCGAAGCTCGGATATCTAACCGCGGTGGTACTCGGTTTCGCGCATACGATGGGGGAATTTGGCGTCGTATTGATGATTGGTGGCAATATTCCTGGCCAAACCCAGGTACTTTCCATCGCCATCTACGACCATGTCGAAGCCTTGCAATACAGCGAGGCTCACTGGCTTGCTGGCATCCTGCTGCTGCTGTCATTCCTGGTGCTATTGGCGGTTTATACCCTGAACCGCCGCTTTAGCGTAGTCGGCAGCGGGTGAGACACCGATGATTAGCGTCGATATTCATCTGCAAAAGTCAGACTTCAAACTCGAAGCCAGATTCGATATTTCCAAGAGTGGCGTCACCGGAGTATTTGGCCCATCGGGTTGTGGCAAGACCACTTTACTGCGTGTCTTGGCCGGACTGGAGCCCGAATCCCAGGGTACCGTGCAAATCGGCCAGGACAGTTGGCAAAGCGCGACCGCATTCACGGCGAGCGAGCGCAGACGCGTGGGCATGGTTTTTCAGGAACCCAGCTTGTTCTCCCATCTCAACGTTGCAGATAATCTACTCTATGGCAGAAAAAGAACTAAGATAAATCTACAAGGCATTGATTTAGAAAGTATTTATGATCTTCTCAAATTACGCGATATGCTAGATAGAGACACCCGCAGTCTTTCCGGCGGCGAACGCCAGCGGGTGGCTATAGGCCGTGCACTACTGGCGTCTCCAGTGATGTTGCTCATGGATGAACCGATGTCAGCGATGGACCAAAATGCTCGACACCAGTTGATGCCATTTCTTGAAAATGTAGTCCAACAGCTTGAGATGCCAGTGTTTTATGTTTCCCATTCCACCGAGGAAATAGCCCGGCTTGCTGACAATCTGATCCTGATGGATCAGGGCAGGGTGACCGCCTATGGCGCGATGAGTGAAGTGCTGGGACGCGTGGACAGTCCGCTGAACCAACTCGATGATGCCTTCAGCGTGTTTGAGTGTCGCGTCCAGTCACATGACTTACCACATCTCACTAGTGTCAGCAGCCGTGGGGGTGAAATGCTGCATATCCCCCGCCTGCAAGACACCAGGCAAGACCAGGTGAGATTACGCATTCGAGCTAGAGATGTAAGCCTGTGCCTGGAACAACCAAGGAACACCAGTATTCTCAATGTACTGCGGGGCGAGGTTGTGGCAATTTCCCAACTGATAGAGCAGGGTAGCCGCACGGTGAAACTGGATATAGCCGGAGAGAGTCTGCTGGCTAAGGTATCTGAATATTCGGTGCAACAATTACAGCTGCGGCCAGGGAAAAGCATATTTGCGCAAATCAAGTCTGCAGTTTTACTCGGTTAGTCGATTAAAACAATGCTGTAATTGCAGCACTTCACCCGATCAGGTAAATACTCAGACACGTATCAGGATTACGCTTGAGGCTTTAAAGAAGGCCGTGACTGGCAGCGACTCGCAGAGTTCCAGCTGATCCGAACTACGATTGGTGATTATCGCGCTCAGTGTTTTGCTGTTGCCCAGATCGATAGATACATCAGAATTAACCGAACCTCGTTCGAGCCTGGCTATCTGACCGGAAAACTGATTCCTCGCACTGACGCTTAAATCCTCTCCCAGAGCCAGGGTCACAGAGGATGCCTTAATCATCGCCAGCACAGATTCGCCTACGACCAGTGCCATGTCTGCACGGCTGCGCTCGGTGACAATGGCCACAATTTGCAGCGATTCAGTGATATCGATTAGCACTTCGGTGTTTACAGCACCGGTTTCGAGGGCACTGATGTTCCCCAGAAACTGATTTCGCGCGCTGGCTTGCAGGGTAGAATGTTTCACGAATCCGGTAATATCATCCAAACAATGTAATTGTTTATTGAGGCTTTGCAGGAACTGTTGATGTTGTTCCTCAAGTTCAGCAAAGCCCCTGACCAGTTGTTGCCCATAATCGGTAAGCTGCGTGCCGCCGCCTTTACTACCACCAGCGGCGCGTAATACCAGTGGCGACTTCGACAGGTTATTGAGTCGCTCCAACCGTTCCCAGGCGGTCTTGTAACTGATACCCAACTGTTTGGCAGCAGCCGATATCGAGCCGGTTTCGAGTATTGCCTGTAGCAAACCGATTTGGGCCAACGCCAACTTATTGGTGGTATTGTCCCTAAGCCAAATTTCACCTTCGAGAATAGCCAAGACCAGCCCTCAAATCACAGTGTGATCTGCATTATGCCTAAATTTGGCATGCGTCTCATAGTCATTGATTGAAGATTAGATTTAAAGCTTCGAAGCGCCAAGATTCATCTGATCGTCATTACTCAAACGAGTTCGGGTGACAGGCAGATGCCGTGATTTATCAAGCTTGGACATTTCGACAAAGGCGATAGACGAGATTATGTGGCTAAGACTATGCTGCTGTGGGTGTCGCGAGCTGAATAACTTGATTTGCGTCTGCACCCATGTCGTTGCAGCCCCTGCACTGCCGTTCCAGTCACATATCCTCTGCAGGACTAGATCGATATCGACTTCACGTAATTTATGGCACCAGTCTAAGCCGATCAGGCTGATGCTATCGGATTCAGTGTCAGGCATGGCTGTCGACCATGATGTAAATTTGAACTACTAAGATACCACTTGTTAGGTGGCAATTAGAAAGCTAAATTGATGTATTATTAAACTTTGTTTTGCTATCAAAGTACTCCTTTATAGCGGTTCGCTATATGCGTTTTCCGACCTCCCAGCAATCGGCAGATCGACCTGATACAAGGGAATTATCCAATCGCTGTCTCGATACAATGGGCGCTTAAATCAGGCCTGAATTTCAGAGAGGGAAATAATACGCGGTAACATTCGATTGGCCAGACCTCACCTAAGGAGCTGACAATTCCTGCGCATGTCGCGCGTCGAAACCGCTGCCAACGGTGCCATGTCTACGCTGCTGTCCAGCGAAAGCATCAGACTTGCCATAAGAGGCTCGATCTCCACTTGTTTCCCTCATGTTTCTCTGCGACCGATCGCTATCTCTTGCATGCAGGCCTCGGTATGCGCCGCGTCGAAGCCAGCGAGCGGTCGTTGCAGGCGACCAACAAAGATCGGTGGAAAACTGCGCGATGGCTATGCAACGTGCTTTTACAACACCTTCGCTTTGAGTTAACGTGATCAGCATAAATACAAGTGCAACCGTTGTAGAAATTACATTAAGAAAGCACGGCACAGGGTTGGGAGAAAACAACATGCGCAAGACATGGATTTTAAGCATTGGCAGCATTCTGCTAGTGGTGGTTGGCTCCGTGAGTCTGGCACAGGACTGGGTAATGCCACGTACTGCCAGTGGCAAACCAGATCTACAGGGGATCTGGACGAATAAGACGTTGACTCCGCTGACGCGGTCCCAAGAATTTACCGAAATCAGGGCGTTGAGCGCCGAGCAAGTTGCCCGCTTGGAGAGTGGCCATCAGGAATACCTGACGGCAGAATTTGCAGACAGCGACCCCGATCGTGGCGCCGGTTTCGGCGCACAGGCCGGCGACGATGGCAATACTGAAGATGGCTATAACGAATTCTGGAAGGATCTGGGCACCCGAATTCAGCAAATTAATGGGGAGTATCGCTCTTCTATTATCATCGATCCGCCTAACGGGCAAATTCCCTACCTTGGCGATCCACGTGCTCGCTTCCGCCGCGATCCAAGCGCCCCAGGCCGCTTTGATGGCCCCGAAGCGCGACCTCTGGCAGAAAGATGCCTACTTGCGTTTGGTTCCCATTCCGGGCCGCCCATGTTGCCGGTGATGTACAACAATAATTACCAATTCGTGCAAACCGACGACTATGTGCTGATTCTTGCAGAGATGGCGCACGATGCACGCATTATCCGCATAGACGATGATCATCATTTAGCGGGCATGAAAAAATGGATGGGTGATTCGATCGGTCACTGGGACGGTGACACCTTGATCGTCGAGACGCTGGGTTTTAATTCGCAGCAAAGTTTTCGTGGCGCTTCGGAGAATCTCAAAGTTACCGAACGTTTCAGCCGGGTATCGGAATCAGGCATCCTCTACAGCTTCACGGTTGAAGACCCCACTGTTTTTAGCCAAGCCTTCACCGGTGAGTTGATGTTCAATGCCAGGCCCGATCACGAATCCATGTATGAGTATGCTTGTCATGAAGGCAACTACGCCCTGGCTGGAATACTCGCCGGAGCAAGGCAACTGGAACGACAGCAAGCTGGGCAGAAACAGTAGCCGCGTGCCTGGCAATGTTGGTTAGAGCACCACTCCGGGCTTTGCTTCGGCCCATTCAATCGACGCATACACTTACGCCATAGTTATATGTCAGATTCTCAACCGCCACTGGAACTAATGGGAGTACCTGGTTCGCCCTACACCCGCAAGATGCTTGCGCTGTTACGTTACCGCAGGATTGCCTATCGCTTGTTACCTGGATCGCGTCATCCAATCGATCCGGATAAGGGGCGATATCGGACGCGACCCAAACCTAAGGTAGCCTTGTTGCCAACATTCTATTTGCAAGATGAGGCAGGGCAGGAACAGGCTGTTTGTGACTCGACGCCGCTGATACGTGAATTCGAAAATCGTTTCCCGAGCAGGTCGGTTATTCCAGCTAATGCAGCGCTGGCATTTATCGATTATGTACTGGAAGACTATGCCGATGAGTGGTTAACCAAGGCCATGTTTCATTATCGCTGGAGTTATCGGGACGACATCGCCAAGGCCGCGGAAATGCTGCCTCGCTGGCACAATACCACCGCCACCGAAGAGCAGATCGCCGACCAAGGCAAGGCGATCTCCCAGTTGCAAATATCGAGGCTGAGCTACGTCGGTTCCAATGACATCACCCGCCAAACTATCGAACAAAGCTTCGAACGTTTCATCAGTTTGCTCGATAAGCATCTGCAACAGTTCCCATTTTTGTTAGGCAAAAGACCTGCCGCTTGCGACTTTGCCATCTACGGACAATTGACCTGTTTGGCACTTTTCGATCCCACACCACAAAAATACATCGTCGCCAGCGCGCCCCGGGTTTACGCGTGGACCGAGTCGTTGGAAGACCTTTCCGGCTATGAGATTTTGGACGGTGACTGGATCGATGCCGGCAATTTGCCCGAGACACTGACCGCAATTCTCGGTGAAGTAGGGCAGATCTATGCGCCGTATCTGTTAGCCAATGCAGACGCCGTCGCGGCAGGGAAGGACCTGTTGGAAACGATTTTAGACGGTAGGCCGTGGCAACAACATCCGTTTCCATATCAGGCGAAGTGTCTTACCTGGATTCGAGAGAAATACCAAGTGCTTTCAATGGCGCATAAGCGATTGCTGCGCGAGAAGCTGATTTCAACCGGCCTGTCACAGTTACTCGAGACCTAAATAATCATCCTCGGTAGCAGCTAAAGAAATTGAAGCACGTTATTCGATTTCGAATTCTTCTGGGTTATAAACTGTGACACCGCCAATTAATAAGTCGGGCATGCTACGCATATTCGCCGGACACGCTGTTCGCTGTTCTGCTAAAGAGTATTCTATTTTTATGTTGATCGCATAAAACAGGAACTCAATTGGGGTCAGGTCTTTTCCTTTGTACCCTGATATCCAGCGGCACTTGCAGCAGACTTAAAATGAATACCCACCCTGACCCTAATTGATCTTAGCCCTGGGCCAAGATGTTCCCACCACCTCGATCCAGAACCAGCTTTTTAGACAAGGAGGCACTCTTCACAGACTCTTAGAGTCTAAGAAGTATTGACTCAAACCGTAATAATTGATAATAGTTCCCTGTAGCCTTCGGCTTTGCCCAATGTTCCTCACTGTGAAGGGGAGGCCGCACTTGACGCGATCGCACACTGGGATGCACTTAGTATGGAACAGCGCAGTGAAACCAGGACTGAACGAGAAATAAGCATTCTTGTGCAAGTTGAATCCTGTAAAGAAAACTCCGATCTGGTAGGCATGTCAATCCCTTGCCAAGCTTTAGATTTCTCCAGGCACGGAATCAGGTGTAGATCAGAGAAGCTGCTCACACCTGGATCATTAGTCCGCATAACGATTAACGTTGGTGATCCATTTTCGATGTTTTTGCTTTTAGGCGAAGTTCGCTGGGAATTTGAGATCAACGGCAAATTGACAATGGGATTGCAGCTTCAGGACGGAGCAGATAACGACCTGAAACGCTGGGTCGAAGAGTTCGATACTATTTTTGACGAAGATCTAAGTCTAATATAGTAGAGGAGCTTCAACCATATCCCTTACTGCGTACTTTATTCTCAGACAATCGGCTATTTAAGGGTGAGCAATAGCCCAGCGACTTAAATCAGGTTGGCCGGTTGATTGGTAAATTCCACTGACTGCTGATGGCACTCACCGGTTCACTAAACGATTAATAGCTAGTAATACTGAAGGAGACGTGTCAGTGCAGACCTGACCCTGGCTCCTCCAAACCGAAACCTCGATCGAGATAATCTCGGCTACCTCGACCCAGAGCCAGGTATTCAATAACGACTAATCTTCCCCCAATCCTGGCAACTAGAAAATCGCCACTCAAACCATCATAATTGAACCAATTCCCAGTATGCCCGCGGCTGCGCCCAATACTCTTGGTAGAGACTCGGGTCAGGCCCAACTTATCCACCGAGATAAAGCAAGCATGGAGCAACGAAGCGAAACCAGAATTGAACGCAACATAGGCATTTTTGTCCACGTTCATTCCTGTCAGGAATATCCGGACCTGGTGGGTAAATCAATCCCTTGTGAAGCGATAGATTTCTCCCCCCATGGAGTACGGTGTAAATCAGAATTGCTACTCCCACCTGGATCCTTGGTCAACATAACGATTGGCATTGGTTATCCATTTTCAATGTATTTGCTGCTGGCCGAAGTGCGTTGGGAATTTGAAATCGATGGGGAATTGACGATGGGTTTAGAACTCGTGGAAGGAAAGCGTGACGACCTTAAACGCTGGGTTGACGCGTTCGATACTATTTTTAAAGAAGATCTAAATCCAGATAGTCTATGAATACCTGCCAGTGGTCGACAGCAAAAGTTCACTGCAATAATCTAGTTTGAGACCAGAATAGGGCGCTTTCATGCTGTCCTAATCTCGGCATTTTCTTTCTTTTCTAGTGAGAAAACCTCAATAATCCGATTGTCCAGTTCGTCACCTTGCCGGATACAGTACGCTTGCAAATCACGCAGATTGGCCCAGCTTGAACACACCCGTGTAAAATTAAGCGACTTAGTTTGTCCCATCATCAAATCTTAACTCTGCTTAGAACTCCTCCCAATCTCCATTGCCGGCTGACGCAACTTTGGTGGCAGCAGGTGGTCGAGGGATTTCCTCTTCACGTGGCACTGCGCTCTCAACGGCTGCATGGACGGGCATCGATGTGGGTGCCGTCGTTGTTTGGGCATCACTTTCATTTACTTTGAAGAATCTCATCTGCTCGTTCAGCTCGTCAGCCTGATGACCCATGCCTTCACTGGCTGCAGCAGCCTCTTCAACCAGGGCGGCATTCTGCTGGGTATTTTCATCCATTGTGGTTATCGCTTTATTCACTTCTTCGAT
>JADFOC010000106.1 GCA_022563075.1 Pseudomonadota bacterium | reverse complement strand
GCTCTCTTCTAATCTCTGATACATTCTTTCTGCGAAGGGGTCAGTACGTACTGTATAGGTCATTGGCTTCGGTTCCGCTCCATTTAAAGCTAAGCGCACAGAATCTCGCACCCCGCCGTCGAACAAGTTTACGACGATTTTTGTTCCGGTCTGCAAACTACCACGATTCACACTGCCACCGGTCGGACTAACGAGTAAAGGGTCGAGCACGATACGCATGCGTTGCATGGCATCCTGGCCGTAGGGGAAGGGAATGAATTCAGGGACTACGGTCGAGTCGGAGAACTTCAACAAATAGAATCCGTTGGGATTGCCATCCTGCATCATGGCGTCGCGCACACCTCTGGGGTCGACCGAGCCGGTAGTCCAGCCATTGCCGCGAACCTCCGCCAGAGTATGGGCTATCCAGGGTTGACCGGTCCAGCCATGACGATGATTGATTTCCACTTTCCAGCTATTGCTGGTGTCGGGTCCGGCCAGGCCATAAATGGTGTCGAAGGGCTCAAGCAGTTCCAGCAGCCGCGAAAAATTATCGGTACCGGGTCCTGTCGCCGGGGGTGACCCGCTGGTATCCACTGCTTCAGCCACCAGTGGAATATGGGTGGCTAAAACGATCAACTTGTCCGCAGGGACATTGGCCAGGTCCCTCCGCAGCCAATACAACTGCTGCCGGGAAATATGGCCTCGATAATTACCCACGTTAAATTCGTTGCCAGCACCGGCGTATTCAACATTATTCAATGCAACGATATGCACGTTGCCATAGTTGAACGAGTAATAGGCAGGTCCGAAGTAGAGTTTGTAGGTTTCATTGGCAAACAGTGCATTAGGTGACTCGTAATTCATGTCGTGGTTGCCAGGTAGATACCATTGTGGGATATCCATCAGCGCCATCATTTGCGTGTGACGAGCGTACAAGTCCAGGTTGTCGAACACCACATCACCCACCGTTAGTCCAAACTGTACGTCGTAGGGATTGCCAATAAGCGTATTCACCAGGTCTTCCCGCACCATGTCCTCACCCAGTTCATAACGAGCCTGGGGATCGGCAAACGCATGAGCGGTAAATTGCATGGATGCATCGGCTTGTTGATACAGCGGGAAGTCGATGCTATCGGGCAGAGCACCCGTCGCTGCTATTACTGGCCACAACCACGCTACCGAGGTGCCGGCGATGGCAGTGGGAGTGCCATCAGGATAGTGCCGATAGAAAAACTGTGGCGTCTGATTCTCATCCACCGGTACCGTATAGCCAGCGGGCTGCGATATAAACAGTATCTCGGTGGCGGCGAGATCAATTTCATAGCGGCCACTGGCGTCAGTCAGAGTGACATCGCAGCCATTGCTTACACTGACACCTGCTATCCCGGTCTCGTCACTGTCTCGACTACCGTTTTGATTAAAGTCAATAAAGACATAACCCGAAGCGGACTCACTCACTGGGTTGTTGCTTCCACATTGAGCGAAAGCCGAACCGATCGGTGCTAATAGAAGAATGGTTGCATTCAAGGTCGTTATTAGTCTGTGATGATTCATGTGGTATTGCCCAGATTTTTGACTTAATAGTTGCGCGCAATAACGCACGGCTCCGATTTTTGTCAACGGAACGACGATTTACCGGCGAAAGCTGCGCGCAGTTCATCGGCACATTCTGTGAGCGCTGCTGCGGCCATGTCGATAGCACCACCCATGGTGATGAAGCCGTGCATCATGCTGGCATAATGGGAATAGACAACCGGCACCCCCGCGAGTTTAAGCTTTTCAGCATAGGCTTTGTCTTCATCTTGTAAAGGATCATAGCCAGCGGATAACACATAAGCCGGAGGCAAGCCGCTGTGATCAGGCGCATTCAGCGGCGATGCTTGCCACTGGTTGATGTCGGCTCCAGTTTCGAAATAATGATCATGGAACCAGCTTATCAACTCTTTGGTGAGGCGATAGCCATGCCCAAAAGTTTCATGGGAAGGGAACGAGCCACTCATTTCAACACCCGGGTAAATGAGTAACTGCAACACCAGTTGCGGCTCGCCGGATTGCTTCGCCTTAAGACAAACTACCGCTGCCAGGTTGCCGCCGGCACTGTCACCACCGACGGCGACTCGAGCAACGTCACCGCCGAGGATAGCCGCATTGTCGACCACCCATTGCAGCGCTGCCCAGGCATCGTCAACCCCGGCCGGAAACTTGTGTTCCGGGGCCAGGCGGTAGTCCACCGAGACAACGATGCACTGCGCTTCCACGCACAAGCTTCGGCAGACACCATCGTGGCTGTCCAAAGAGCCAATGGTATAGCCGCCCCCATGATAAAACACCAGTATCGGTAGTGTTGGCTCGGCGTTGGGCCGATACAATCGTGCCGGGATGTTCGATGATGAGCCTGAAATAGCGAGTGTTTCGATGGCGAAAGGTTCTGGCGGTGTGCCGCGCACCAGTTCGCTGGCCTGATCATAGAGTTCACGGGCTGCGACCGCCGAGTAGGTATTCAGTGGTGCTGTACCAGATTGCTCGATGCTATCGAGTAGCGCTTGGGCTTGGGGGTCCAGCGGCATTAGCGTCGTTCCTTTGCGCGCAATAAACTAAGCCGATCGAGTCTAGCACCACGCTGTGGAGAAGTCTGGTGGCTGCAATTTCAAAGAAATTGGGGAAACTACTTTCACAGTGCTTGCTATTGCCTTTATGCTTAACGTCCAAAAAATAACGAAATCAATCAATGACAATGCGAAATGCCACCGTATTTATAATGGGTTGCCTGATCTGGCATGCCAGCGTGGGCGCCGACCATGTCGGTGATTTCCATTCAGCTTCCAGTGTCGAAGAAACCCAGCGGCGCCAACGTCTGTTGCCAGTCGATGACATCTGGTGGACTGTAACCGGCGAGCAGATGGGCTGGATGCATCGCAATGTACACCAACTATTTCCAACCGTGAACGTCTATCGAGCAGGACCAGTTCGCGAGTTGGAATCTAATCCCAACAACGAAATTGCTCAGTATCAAGTACGGACTCGCGATGGAAAGATAGGGTTTGAAGATTTTTTGGAAAGTGATTCTGCTGCCGCCATGGGTGTGGTGATTCTGCATCGGGGCAAGATTGTCTATCAACGTTATCCGCGCATGCAGCCCCATGAAAAACCGATCTACTGGTCGGTGGCGAAAGTCCTGACGGCGACGCTGATTCGCATCATGGAAGAACGCGGCCGCATCGATGTCGATCAGAAAATTCAATTTTACATTCCGGAGTTGGCGTATTCAGACATCGCCCGAATTAGCGTGCGTAATATTCTCGATATGGCCACAGGCCTGGACTGCCAGGACGAATATGATGACCGTCAATCCTGTTACTACCAATATTCCATGGCCATCGGCGATGGCTACCGAGACTCAGATGCGCCTGATAATCCCTATGATTTTCTCAAGACATTAGATGTTTCAAAACACGCCGAACCAGGACAGCAGTTTTCCTATTCGGGGATGAATACCTTTGTACTGGCCTGGTTGATTGAAAAAATAACCGGCGAGCCTTTCCAGGATGCATTTACCCGTGAGATCTGGCAACACATTGGCGCCGAAGCCGATGCATCGTTCCTGGCTTATCGGTATGGCATACCACTGGCCCATGGTGGGTTTCTCTCGAATATGCGCGACCTGGCCCGTTTTGGATTACTGTTTACACCATCCTATCGAGTAGTATCTGAAACTCAGCTTATCTCGGATGAGCATGTTGCGTTTCTATTAAACGGCGCCAATCAGAATCTGATTCGAGACAATGGCAGCTACAATATTTATCAATGGGATCGTGTCGATGCAAACGGCTTTCTCTTTAAAGGAGGATGGGGTGGCCAGGGATTGATCATCAATCCCGAGTTGGATCTGGTGGCAGTATTCACCAGCTATTTTAAAGAAGATAACAGTCAACAGGCCTTGAGTCCGATTGTGTTCCAGGTGCTCAATGGTATATTTGTCGAAAACAGATAGGCAATCACTATGCATAAAATTAGACGGCTTAAAATTACGACGCTTGGTTTTGGATTTCTCTTATTCCTGTTGCTATCGGCGTCTCTGTCCGCTGCCGAGGCGGCCGAGTCACAGGCAAGAGCAGCGCTGGATCAATTTATCCAAGCCTGGAATACGGGTGACTTAGAGATCGTGCGGCAAAGTGTGAACTATCCGCATGTGACTCATGCGGGTTCACGGCTCATCGTTGCTACCAAGGGCCAGTTCTTCCAGGATTTCGATGCGCTGAAGCGGCAAGGTTGGGTGCGCAGTACGTTTGATTCCATCACTACCCGACAGATCTCGGTAAACAAGGTTAACTTCTTAGTGCACTTCAGTCGCTACAATGAGTCTGGCGAAGTTTACACCGAAGGCTATGTTTTTTACGTGGTAACCAAGCAAGATGGTCATTGGGGTATGCAGTATCGAGCACCGGCAGCCGGGGTTGACCAATATGATGAAGCACAGATAGCACAAGCGACACGGCAAGCCACAGCCGCGGTGGATGAATTCTTTGTTGCCTTTAATGCGGCGGACGCCACCGCCTTGTTGCAGGTCAATCATGTGCCCCAGGTGATGATGAACAACGGCTTTTTCATCTTTGCTGAAGATCCAGCTTCGCCCCTGTTAACACCAGATTTTGCCGCCATGCGGCAGCGGGAAGATTGGCATCACAGTAGCTTGGCAGCGTTGGAAGCAGTCAGTGTGTCACCTAACGTCGTGTTCTTCGAGCTTAGCTTTGAGCGTTTCGACTCGGCGGGAGAGAAGTACCGAACCGTGCCAGCGCTGTGGGTGTTAACCAAGAAGGCCGGCAAATGGGGTGTAGAATTCCGTTCACTGATGCCAGCCAGTTTTGAGCGATAGACAGTACCTGTCCAGTAGTGAGATTAAATATTTATGAAACCTAGAATCAGCATGATTACTCTCGGTGTCGATGACATGGAAAAATCCGTTAAGTTTTACCAGGAAGGGCTCGGTTTCCCAAAATTGGATTCGCCGCCGGAAGTGGCCTTCTTTACCCTTAATGGCAGCTGGCTTGGCCTTTACGGTCGTGAAGCATTAGCCGAAGATGCCACGGTATCGGCGCAAGGCAGCGGCTTTAACAGTTTCGCGCTGGCTCACAATGTGGCATCGGCAGCCGAAGTGGATGTGACCATGCAACAAGTATTGAGTGCAGGAGCCACGCTGGTTAAGCAGCCGCAAAAAACTTCCTGGGGTGGTTACTCAGGCTATTTCAAAGACCTGGATGGTCATCTCTGGGAAATAGCGCATAATCCCTTCGAATGGATCGGACCTAAAGACGAGTAACGTCTTCTATTATTCACATGCAATAAACGAAGGAATTCCAAATTGGAAGATTCGACTCCGATACTGGTTGGCGCCGGTCAGTTTACTGAGAAAGACGTACCGCCCGCACAGGCGCATCCGCCGATGGGTATTGCTGCCGAGGCTGCCAAGGCGGCACTAGCCGATACCGGGATTGGAGATAACCTGGCAGCGTCGATCGACACACTAGTGGTCATCCGAATTATTCCCGATTCCTATAATCGTCCGCGTGGTCCGAATCCGTTTGGGCGCGCCGACAATCCTCCCAGGGCAGTGGCTAGACGCATCGGCGCGAATCCATTGAATGCGATCTATGGCAACGTCGGCGGTAATACGCCACAAAAATATATCAGTGAAATGGCGCAGAGGATTAATGAGGGAGACGTGGATGTTGTTTTAATCGTCGGATCGGAAGCGATGAAGACCGCTCAGCTTGCGCTACGCAACAATATCGATATGGATTGGCAGGAACAGGATGCTGGCAGCCAGGAAGATCGAGGCATCGGCGTCAGGCTATCGACACCGCATGAGTTTGCCCACGGATTAGGCATACCCATTCAAACTTATCCGTTGTTTGAAAATGCGCTACGCGGACAAAAAGGCAGTTCCATAGCGGAGCACCTGTTGAGCATGGGGGCTTTGTTCGAGCCATTTACCGAGGTCGCCGCCAACAATCCCTTTGCCTACTACGGAACTGTTCGCAGTGCTGAAGAATTAGCCACAGTTACACCAGAGAATCGTTTCATCGGCTTTCCCTATCCCAAGTGGATGAATGCCATGAACGGGGTGAATCAGGGCGCGGCGGTGGTGATGACCTCGGTGGGCAAGGCCAAAGCATTAGGTATCGATCCGTCCAAATGGGTATACCTGCATGGCTGCGGTGAGGCCAATGAGAAAATAATGGTGAGTGAACGGGTTAACTATCACAGTTCACCTGCGATTCGGGTTAATACCGCTAAGGCCTTTGCCATGGCGGACAAGACCCTTGCGGATATGGACTACATCGATCTCTACTCCTGTTTTCCGTCGGCGGTAGAAATAGCCTGCGATGAATTAGGTCTGGCCTATGATGATCCGAGAGGCCTTACCGTCACCGGCGGCCTGCCTTTCTTCGGTGGCCCGGGTAACAATTATTCCATGCATGGGATTGCTACCATGTTGCCCATGCTGAGAAACAATCCTGCGGCATTCGGATTGGTAACAGCTAACGGCGGGTATCTGTCAAAGCATGCGACCGGTATCTACTCGGCGCAGCCTTGGCGAGGACACTGGCAACGAGAAGCCCCGGCAAGCTATCAAGCCGAGATCGATGACATGCAAAGCCCGCTGTTTACCGAAACCCCGGATGGGCCGGCCACGGTGGAAACCTACACCGTGTGTTTTAATAAAGGCGTGCCGGAGCAGGGCATCATCATCGGTCGCCTCGATGCCAGTGGCGTTAGATTCGTCGCCAATACACCGAACGATGCAGCGTTGTTACAAACTCTTATCGAAGTGGAGCAATTAGGCAGGCCTGGAAATGTCCGCTCGAGCCAGGGGTTGAATACGTTCACTCCCACCTGAGTTTACGATAAGGTGAAGCCATCGAATTGACTGATTCGCTGTGACAAAGTGAGGATCGAACATGTCTCCACGTGAACAAAAGAAAATCGGTTCCGGATTCGGCGCCAAGTCAGAGCCGGCCAAAGTTCTCGCAGGCAAAGATTTAAGCGGCAAGGTAGCCATTGTGACCGGGGGTTACTCCGGCATTGGCCTGGAAACTACGCGGGCGCTGGTCGCTGCCGGCGCGAAAGTATATGTGCCGGTGCGCAGTCCGGCCAAAGCCGAAGAAAATCTGGCTGATATCGGTGGCGAGGTGATTGTCGATGCGATGGATTTGGGCGATCTCGACAGCGTTCGCAGTTATGCCGAATCGATCGCGCAACGGGAAGCATCACTGGATCTGTTGATAAATAATGCGGGCATCATGGCCTGTGCTGAAATAAAAATCGGTAACAATTGGGAATGTCAATTTGCGGTAAATCATCTGGGTCATTTCGTGTTAACTACGGGCCTGCTGCCACTGTTACTCGATGGCAAGGGTGCCCGGGTTGTTTGTCTGTCGTCCATTGCTCATCGGCGATCGGATGTGATTTGGGATGACATTCACTTCGAATCCACGGCTTATGAGAAGTGGACCGCCTATGCCCAGGCTAAGACCGCCAACGCCTTGTTCGCCTTGGGTCTGGATATGAAATATCGGGACCAGGGGGTGCAGGCTTTTTCCGTGCATCCTGGCGGTATCCTCACACCGCTGCAGCGACATCTCGGTAACGAAGAAATGCAGGCGATGGGATGGACCGATGCCGATGGGAATATCTCAGAACAGGCCCGAGACATGTTCAAATCGACTACTCAGGGCTGCGCGACTACCTTGTGGGCGGCAACCAGTGAAGCGCTGACTGCAACTGGCGGACTCTACTGCGAGGATTGCGATGTTGCCAACCTCGCAACCGAAGACTCACCTCGCTATTTCGACGTGGCCCCGTGGGCGGCTGACGAAGACAGTGCGTTGAAACTGTGGGATGTAAGCGTAGCCATGTTGGCCTGAGTCATTCTCGGCAGGCAGAGTAGTCAGGATATTTAGCGAAACACAGCCTAAGCT
>JADFOC010000105.1 GCA_022563075.1 Pseudomonadota bacterium | reverse complement strand
ATTTCACATCTACAGACCTAAGGTAACTGACGCTGACGGGAACGAGGTATGGGGGCAGCTATCTTTTATAAACAATGTTCTTACTGTTGAAGTACATCAGACATTCTTAGACACAGCAACATATCCCGTAAGTGTTGACCCAACACTTGGTAATACAAGCGCGGGTGCTAATCACAGAGGTTCTGCAAACGTCGCTGGAACATCTCCTGCCTGCAAGGGCAAGAAAACTTTCTCTGCGGTTTTGCCCAGGCATTTCTCTAGAATTTCAATGTAGTACATCAGCTCCACCGGGTTATTACTGCCGATGTTGTAGATTCGATAGGGAGAGATACTGGTTGCGGGGTCAGGACTAGCGCTATCCCAATCACCGTCGCCTGTTGCTACCCTATCTAAAGTTCGAATTACCCCTTCTACGATGTCATCAATGTAGGTAAAATCTCGTCTGTGTTTGCCAAAGTTAAAGACGTCGATGGGTTCGCCGGCGAGTATTGCTCGAGTGAATTTGAACAGAGCCATATCAGGTCTACCCCAAGGGCCATAGACAGTAAAAAAGCGTAGGCCGGTAGTGGGTAGCGAAAACAAATGGCTGTAAGTATGCGCGTTTAATTCGTTCGCCTTCTTGCTGGCCGCATAAAGGCTAAGGGGGTGGTCCACATTGTCGTGAACTGAGAATGGCATGCGGGTATTGGCGCCGTAGACTGAGCTACTGGATGCATAAACCAGGTGCTCTACATCATGGTAGCGGCAACCTTCCAATATGTTAACGAAGCCAACTAAATTCGAGCTGATGTAGGCCTGTGGATTTTCCAGTGAATAACGCACGCCCGCTTGTGCGGCGAGATTTACCACTCTTTGTGGTTTATGTGTCTGAAATGCCCTCGAGATTGCAGCGGCGTCTTCGAGATCAACTTGCAGGTTGGTGAAATTGTTGTGGGCAGTAAGGTGCTTGAGCCGGTCCTGCTTAAGTGTTACATCGTAGTAGTCGTTGAGATTATCGATGCCGACAATCTCATCACCGCGCTCTAGTAATCTCAAAGATAGTGCATGACCAATAAAGCCAGCGCTGCCAGTGATCATGATTTTCATCAGCGGTAATCCTCGCTAAAGGCTGCCATCCACTTCGCTAGAAGGGAGAAGGTGTTTGACATCGAATACTACAAAATTCTTTTTACCTAGTCTCTTGAGCTTTTTGATTCCCATCTCTGCGAATTGTTTATGCGCGACGGCAATAATGATCGCATCGTAACAGCCAGCCTCGGGTTGCTCGATGAGTAGATCTGATTCGCCTTTGGCCACCCATGGATCATACACGTCCACTTGTGTGTGATAAGACTGCAGTGTTGAGACGATGTCATGCACCCGGGTGTTTCTGATATCCGGGCAGTTTTCCTTGAATGCCAGGCCCAGCACTAATATCCGCGCATCGATAACATGTATCCGTTTCGAAAGCATCAGGCGAATCACCCGTTCCGCCACATAGGAACCCATAGAATCATTGATACGGCGGCCGGCTAATATCACATCGGGATGGTGCCCTACCTGCTGAGCTTTGTAAGTCAGATAATAAGGGTCGACGCCAATGCAGTGTCCGCCCACTAATCCGGGCTTGAACGGCAGGAAATTCCATTTGCTAGCAGCGGCGTCCAATACCTCCATGGTATCTATGCCCAACTTATCAAACAGGATAGCCAGTTCATTGACGAGGGCGATATTGAGATCACGCTGTGTGTTTTCGATGACTTTGGCCGCTTCGGCTACCTTTATGCTGCTGGCGCGATGGGTGCCGGCAGTAATAATGCTTCGATACAGTGCATCAGTCTTATCGGCGGCTTCCACCGAAGAGCCAGATGTCACTTTCACCGTATTTACTAAAGAGTGAGCATCGTCACCGGGGTTGACTCTCTCGGGACTATAACCAACATGAAACTCGGCGTTGTATTCTAAGCCAGAAATTTGCTCCAGCAGAGGTACACATTCTTCTTCGGTTGCGCCTGGGTACACCGTCGATTCGAAGATGACTATATCGCCTGGTTTTAGAAATGAAGCCGCCAGCTTGGTTGCGTTTTTCAGTGGTCCCAGGTCTGGTTGATTTTGTTCATCGACCGGAGTGGGTGCGGTTATGATGTATATTTCACACTCTGCCAACGCGCTGGTATCACCGGTATAAGTGACATTGCTATTGCCTTGTAAATCTGCCCGTGTGAGCGCGAGATTGCGATCTTCGCCGCGATTGATTTCGGCTATCCGTTGTTGGTTGATATCGTAACCGACAGTAGGGTAGTGTTGTGCCAACGCATGTGCCAGGGGCAGCCCAACATAACCCAACCCCAATACGCCAATCTTGCTCTGTGAGTTTAAGGGATTCAAGCCCATGAGTGTTATCCGTCTGGCAATAAAAGTAAGGCGATTCTACTCGATATCGGATGAGTTTCGCGACCCTGTCGCATTGATTTGAGCGAAAAAACCTGTTGCCACCTGGTTAAAAACTAAGGATAACGAGCGAACTGATTCTGAATTGTGCGGATGGCCCATGATATACTCATCACCCTCGAACGCCTTGATTGGCGCGTACTCTCAATCGTGGTCATGGGTGGATATATGCCGGATTTTAAGCGAATTGGTTTGGTGGGGCGACCCGGTCACAGCGGCGTGGTGGAAACACTTAATCGGCTATTGGTATTCCTGCGTGAGAAGGAATTGACAATCGTCTTGGATAACGTGACTGCCGGGTTGATCGACGGGCACGGCCAGCAGGAGTGTAAGCGGGAAGAACTGTCGCAGTATTGTGATCTGGTTATAGTGGTCGGTGGCGATGGCAGTATGTTAAATGTAGCGAAGTATATTGCCTCCGATCAGGTGCCTGTGATTGGCATCAATCGCGGCAGTCTGGGTTTCTTGACGGATATCCTGCCCGATGAAATTGAAGCCCGGGTGGGAGATGTTCTCAGTGGCAGCTACAGTGTCGAGTCCCGATTTCTGCTCGATGTAACGGCGCGCCGTAACGGTTCTGAACAGTATCTGGGTTCTGCTTTAAACGATGTTGTGCTGCACCCTGGTAAGGCAGCACAGATGATTGAATTTGAATTGTTTATCGACGGTGAGTTTGTTTACAGCCAGGAATCAGATGGACTGATTGTGGCCACGCCAACTGGTTCCACCGCCTATGCACTTTCGGCGGGGGGGCCGATCATGCATCCCGGTTTGAATGCGGTAGTGCTGGTGCCCATGTATCCGCATTCGCTAAACAGCCGACCAATCGTGGTCGATGGTGACAGCGAGATCCGAATCGTGGTGTCTGCGAAAGAAAGTTTGCAACCTCAATTGAGCTGCGATGGCGAAGTAAGATACACCGCGTCGGCAGGTGATGAAATTCTGGTATCCAAAAAAACTGTGACACTACAGCTGATTCATCCACCACAGCATAATTTTTATCAAGCCTGTCGCAGCAAGCTCGGCTGGGGCAATCGTCTGGTTAGAGCAGATGATTAAGGCGGCGAGTCTTGCGATCGAGATAAACCTGCTCGGCTTTAGTCAATTCTTGCACAAGCAAGGACTCCAGCATCGCATCAATGAGGAATCGGGCAAACAGGTGATCTGGGTCGAAAATCAGCGGGAGGCTGATTTCGTCAATGAATTGTTAAATACCTGGTCGTTCGAGCAGCATAGCTCAGAGCCGTCGGTCTCGGCATTAATGCACGAACCGGCCTCCACCGTCACTCATTTGTTGCGAACTCAGTTGCGGTCAGGGATGCGAGCTTTCTTCGCGAGCCCAATAACCATCTCGCTGGTGTTGTTGTGCCTGTTGGTGGCGATTGTCAGCGCACTAGGCACGCAGCCAGCTAGAGTTGCGACTCTCTTCTATCCATTAATTGCATCCGATAGCTTGTTGCATCTGTTAGCCGATGTTTCGCGCCTGGATATCATGTTGCGGACATTGACCCCGATGTTTCTGCACTTTGGAGAATTGCATCTGGTATTTAACATGCTATGGCTGTGGTATTTTGGGAAACAACTTGAAGCTATTCACCCTGCCTGGCTGTTTGTAGTACTCATAATACTTACCTCGTTCGCCAGTAATACGGCACAGTATTTATACAGTAACCACAGCAATTTTGGCGGCATGTCGGGCGTGGTCTACGGGCTGGTAGGTTACACCTGGGTAATTCACAGCTTTATGCCAAAGAGTTATCTGCTGTTTAATCGCAACATGTTTGTGTTTTTTATTGTTGCGTTGGTGGTTATGGAGTTGGTGGCATCTTCCTGGATAGCCACCGCTGCCCATGTCGGGGGTCTGGTGGTTGGCCTGTTACTCGGTTTGCTGAGTGTGCTTTTTTATCGCTTTGTGTTAAAGCAGGATATCGTAGGGAAAGTTGGCAAGAGACCTCATTAAAACAATGGGGGACAAGACGAGTCTGCGCCAAACGCAGGCAAGGTAGCGCAGAAAGTAAGACGCAAGCAGCATCTATAAGGTTCGCCGTCCCGCAGGAATAACACACTTAGTATGGAAATAGACAATAAAAATCGGCCACAATCGTTGGCGCAATTGCTGAAAGAGATTACGCCAGATATCTATGCCAATCTCAAATCGGCAATCGAGATAGGTAAATGGGCCGATGGGTCAAAATTGAGTAGCGAGCAGCTAGATTCATGCATGCAGACGGTAATTTTGTATGAGTCCAAAAACGTTGCCGAGCAGGAGAGAATCGGGCTTCGTCTGGCTGCAAGTTGCGGGTCTCGGCCACTCGACTCCGGCGCTGCATCCGTCTCAGGTATCAAGGACAGGAACAACTAATGGAAAAAGTAGCACAGGGCACTCTCAGGAAAATGCGCAGTCGATTGGAACAGCCAGTGGCCTACATAGTGCCTTTGGGTGAGCATGCGATTCCAATTAATCCACTGCTTGAGAGAACGATAAAGCTGGAATTCAGTGGCCGCATCTTTTGCATTAATTGTGGCAGGAAAACCAATAAGAGTTTCAATCAGGGATATTGTTATCCCTGTTTTCAGCGCCTGGCGCAATGTGATTCCTGCATCATTTCTCCAGAAAAATGTCATTTCGATCAAGGCACTTGTCGTGAGCCTGGTTGGGGTGAGCGTCACTGCATGCAGGATCACATCGTCTACCTGGCAAATTCATCCGGGCTCAAGGTTGGTATAACCCGAGCAACCCAGGTGCCCACTCGCTGGATCGATCAGGGCGCTACTCAGGCGCTGGCTATTATCAGAGTGCGAACCAGGCTACAGTCCGGCACGCTGGAAGTCATGTTTAAACAACATGTGTCCGACAAGACCAATTGGCGAGAGATGTTAAAAGGTGAAGCGCGGCCACTCGATATGCACCGGGAAGCCGAGCGCCTGCTTAATCAAGCGGCGAGTGAGATTAAAGAATTGGAAGACAGATTCGGATTTTTTGCCATCAGTGTGCTCACTGGTCTTGAATCCGTCAAAATAGACTATCCGGTGATCACCTATCCTGAAAAAGTCACTTCTTTCAACTTCGATAAATCACCCATCGTCGAAGGAACTCTGCTAGGGATCAAAGGCCAGTATCTAATCTTCGACACAGGCGTAATCAATCTACGCCGATTTTCCGGTTATGAAATTCAGCTTAGTCATTAGCCGTCAATTATCACCCTGCTAGCAAGGTCTGCTAACTATGAAGAACGCCCAAGCCAGGACGACCTACCTGAAAGACTATAGGCCGTCGGCATTCACCATCGAGACGACCGAGTTGCATTTTGATCTGTTTGAAGATCATGCAACAGTAGTATCCACTCTATTGTTCAAGCGTAGCGAAAAAGCAAGCGCCGAAGAGGTCGACACACTAGTGCTGCATGGACAGCTGTTGGTGTTAGAAAAGTTGATTGTCGAAGAATGTGTATTAGAGAAGCACCAGTATCTTCTCGATGAAGAGACATTAACCATTCCAGATCTAAACCTGTTGTTAGGTAAGTCTGCCGATGAATTCAGGTTGCAATGCCATACCAGAATTGAGCCTCAGGAAAATACCGCATTGGAAGGATTGTATAAAACCAAGCACATGTTTTGTACGCAGTGTGAAGCAGAAGGGTTTAGGAGGATAACCTATTATCTGGATCGGCCCGATGTGATGTCAAAATTCACCACAACACTCACGGCGGATCGCGAAAAATACCCGATACTTCTCTCTAACGGCAACCGCATAGCAAGCGGGGCGGTGGAGACTGATGCGACGCGACATTGGGTTACCTGGCAGGATCCATTTGCGAAGCCGAGCTATCTGTTTGCACTGGTGGCAGGCGATCTGGTCAGCCTGGATGACAGCTTTACTACCTGCAGTAACAGGCAGATCAGTCTGCAAATATTTGTAGAAGAAAAGGATATCGATAAATGTGATCATGCGATGTTGGCGTTGAAGAACGCCATGCGCTGGGACGAAGAGGTCTATGGCCGGGAATATGATCTGGATATATTCATGATCGTGGCAGTAGATGCTTTCAATATGGGAGCTATGGAGAACAAGGGGCTTAATATATTTAATACCTCATGTGTTCTGGCTAACCCAAAGACTACTACCGACGCCGGATTTCAGCGAGTCGAGGCGGTGGTGGCGCATGAGTATTTTCATAATTGGTCGGGTAATCGGGTTACCTGCCGGGATTGGTTTCAGCTCAGCCTGAAAGAAGGATTCACCGTGTTTCGCGATTCTGAGTTTTCAGCCGACATGGGTTCGAGAACGGTGAAGCGAGTCGAAGACGTGTCATTTCTGCGGACTATTCAGTTTGCCGAAGATGCGGGACCGATGGCGCATTCAGTGACACCTGACTCCTATATGGAGATCTCCAATTTCTACACCGTGACAATCTACGAGAAAGGAGCGGAGTTGATTAGAATGATCAGTCTCCTGCTTGGCGCCGAAGATTTTCGAGCCGGCACCGACCTGTATTTCGCCAGGCACGACGGGCAGGCCGTCACCACGGAACACTTTATCCAGGCCATGGAAGATGCCAGCGGCGTCGATCTTGCTCAATTCCGGCGTTGGTATAAGCAGGCAGGGACACCCACACTGACTGTCGAAGCGACCTACGATGCTGCAACCAGCCAGTACACGCTCACGCTGCAGCAGTCCTGTCCCGACACGCCGGGGCAATCGAATAAACAACCCTTGCATATTCCTTTTCGTCTGGGCCTTATTGGTAGTGAAGGGAAACCACTGCCGCTTAAACTAGTGGGTGAGAACCAGGTTGCCGCCGGCGCATTGGATAGGGTATTTGCGATCACTCAGCAAACACAGCAGATTGTGTTTGAAGACGTAAAACAAGCGCCGGTACCCTCACTGCTGCGTAGTTTGAGTGCGCCGGTGCGTCTCAAATTTGACTACACTCGGGAAGATTTGTTTTTCCTGATGGTGCACGACACGGATGGGTTTAATCGCTGGAACGCTTCGCAGATGCTGGCTATGGATATAATCACCGAGCTGCAACGGCGCCGGGCGGAAGGGCAGGCATTGTCAGTGCCCGACATCCTGACTAAAGCCTATAGTGGGGTGTTGGCTTCAGCCTTGTCAGACGATGCGCTGGATAAGGCGATGGTGGCGCAGCTGCTGAGTTTGCCGACAGAAAGCTTTCTCATCGAGCAGGCCGCAGTGGCCGAGGTGGAGAGCATTCATGCCGTGCGGGAATTTCTCGCCGATGGTCTCGCCAGAGAATTGCAGGGCCAATTTAGCGAAGTGTATGCCGTTAACCAAACAACGTCCGAATTTAGTGTCGATGCCGCTGCAATGGCGCAGCGTGCGCTGAAAAACCTTGCCTTGTCGTATTTGGTGCGAAGCGGTGATGAGCGATGGCTACAGACATGTCAGTCTCAATTTGCGACCGCAACCAACATGACTGATCAACTCGCTGCACTGCGCTGTCTGGTTAATAGTGCGACCGAACTCGGGGTCGAACTGGGCCAGCAGGCATTGGCCAGCTTTTACCAGCAGT
>JADFOC010000104.1 GCA_022563075.1 Pseudomonadota bacterium | reverse complement strand
TGAAGATATTTCGCACACCTCACGCGCACCGGGATGCTATAGAAAATCAGCACCCGCCGCAAGTAATTTTAGTCCAGAAAAGTGCTAAAACTGGTGTGAAATCAAGCATTTTTGACAGTTTCCTGTCAGTCTCGAAACGCGTTGGCGAAATTCACAAATAATCGCTCACAAAATCGAGAAAACAGAGCGCGGGGTTTCTCCCTCCATCTTGAGTTAATATTGTGATTATAGACAAAACATGATTGAATGCCCGCGCTCGAAATTGAGAGGCACCGGATTGAGACCAGTAAGTGGTATATACTGATCCGGTAACACCCCCCCATTCTGTATTTATTAAGTTGGCCTGTGACCGAATTAACTTCAAATCTAAGTAGCAGTTGGCGCGATTTCTATGAGTTGTGCAAGCCGCGCGTAGTCATGTTAATGATTCTGACTTCGTTAGTGGGCATGTTGCTCGCGGTGCCCGGGATGGTGCCCTTGGATGTTTTGATTCTGGGTAATCTGGGAATAGCCCTGGTAGCTGGCTCTGGGGCTGTGGTTAACCATCTAATCGATCGCAAGATCGATGTATTAATGAAGCGAACCCATAATCGACCGTTACCTCAAGGTCGGGTCGGTCCGAAGCAGGTAATCGTGTTTGCCATCGCCATTGGTGTCGCCGGCATGGCCATCTTGCTGTTCTGGGTAAATCCACTATGCGCCTGGCTGACGCTTGGCTCATTCGTAGGATACGCGTTTATCTATACGGGTTACCTGAAACACGCCACACCGCAGAACATCGTTATCGGCGGATTGTTTGGCGCTATGCCGCCATTGCTGGGCTGGTCAGCCGTAACCGGAAGCATCGACGCGGGTGCGTTAATTTTGGTACTCATTATTTTTGCCTGGACCCCACCTCACTTCTGGGCTTTGGCGATACATCGTAAAGACGAGTATGCAAAGTCTGGTGTGCCTATGTTACCGGTCACTCATGGCGAGTATGTGACCAAGGTGCATATCATCATCTACAC
This sequence comes from Pseudomonadota bacterium, assembly GCA_022563075.1. GTDB lineage: Bacteria > Pseudomonadota > Gammaproteobacteria > Pseudomonadales > Pseudohongiellaceae > UBA9145. The sequence continues at coordinate 6,964 of JADFOC010000104.1, read as the reverse complement.
CATCATGTTGGTTGTGGTCAGTCTGTTTCCATACATCTCAGGCATGAGTGGATTGCTCTACCTCGGTTCGGCCATTGGCTTGGGCGCAGGTTTCCTGGTCTACTCCGGGCGCTTAATGTTCAAGCCCAAACCCACCTCTGCAATGGATACGTTCCGCTATTCAATCTTCTATCTGGCTTTGCTATTTCTGGCCCTGGTAGTCGATCACTATTTATTCTAAGTCTGTCTAATCGATGCAACTGAGCGGCAGAAGAAAACAGGCACTCATCGCCTTTGCCGTCTTTGATCTGTTGTTGCTGGTAATTTTGGTGTCGCTATTCCTGGTGAGATCTGAACGCGAATCCCTAGCCCAGTTGCGTGAATTAGGCGTAACGGTCTACCCCGAAGCCAGACAGTTAGACGAGTTTAAACTCACCGATCAATACGGAAACCTATTCAGTAACCATGAGTTGCTCGGGTTCTGGACACTGGTGTTCTTTGGTTTTACCTCATGCCCCGATATCTGTCCAATCACCATGGCTGAACTAAAGCAATTCTATGAAGGACTCGATGATCCCGCGATCAAGGACAATCTGAGAATCGTGATGGTCACTGTCGACCCCGCCAGAGACAACCCCGAAGCTATGGGCGCTTATGTCAACTCTTTCAATCAAGATTTTATTGGACTAAGTGGTGACTATGAGTCGATCTCGGCATTGGCTTCCCAGTTTTTTGTAGCCCATTCCGAACCGCCAACGCCTAGTCATATTGAGCTCGAAGCGGATGCGGCAAGTAACTATCTGATTGAGCACAGTGGCCATCTCGCCGTAGTCAATCCAGAAGGACAATACTATGCGGTAATGCGCAGCCCCCATCGAGATCAGGAACTCGCGCTCGCCTATCGGATAATCAGAGGCAATTAATTCCTGGCATCACCAGTTGTATCGCAAGTGTTGCTGAAAACAACGCAGGTTTTTTGAACACCAGAGCGCCTATTTTCCCAGCAATTTCGCTCCCTTCATGAAGTATGCGGGCTGGGATAAAAATGCAGCACCAGGAAGACAATGGTTGCAACTACAACGATAGCCGGCCCAACTGGCACATCCAGATAGAATGCACTGCCCAGCCCGATAACAATCGACCCGACGCCAATGCCACTTGCCTTGATTGCCATCTGCTCAGGGGTTGTTGAGAGTCGCCTGGCGGCAGCGGGAGGAATGATTAACAGGGATGTGATCAACAGAACGCCGACGATCTTCATCGACACCGCAATGGTTAATGCGATCAACAACACCAGAATTAAGTTAAGTCTTTGGACATTCGCGCCGTCAATTTCAGCCAGTTCAGCGTTTACAGTTATAGATAATAGCTCGTTCCAAAATACGAAGAGCACACCAGCAACGAACAGAACCACGGCAAGCACCCAAAAAAGGTCAACGCTACTAATAGTTAATAGAGCGCCGAACAAATAGGCTTCAAGATTCACCCGCACCGATTCCGCCAGTGCCAGCACGACGATGCCAATTGCCAGCGTACTGTGGGCAAGAATTCCTAATAGTGTATCGGTTGAAACAGAGGGGTTTCTGTCTAACAGCGTTAAGATGGCAGCGAAGATCAAGCAGCTTATGATTATGCTCAATTGAGGATTGCTGTCCGTGATCAGCCCTATTGCTATACCTAATAAGGCCGAATGAGCCAGCGTGTCACCAAAATAAGACATCCGGCGCCAAATAATAAATGATCCCAGCGGCCCGGCTACCAGAGCCAGGCTGATGCCGGCAGCGAGCGCATACAGTACAAAGTCTGTAGTGACTATTTGTATAAAGGATTCAAACATCATCAGGACTCTTGATGTTTCCAGTTATGTCATGTTCATGATTATGATGATGGGTATAGACTGCGAGACCCGGTGCAGCCCCAGCACCAAACAGGTCGATAAAGGCAGGGTCGTTGCTAACATGTTCGGGCTTTCCGTGACAGCAAATGTGATGATTAAGACAGATCACCTCGTCTGTGGCCGACATGACAAGGTGTAAATCATGGGAAATCATCAATACACCGCAGTCTTGAGTGTTGCTGATTTCGCTAATCAATTGATACAGTTCCGCCTGCCCGGCCAGGTCAACCCCTTGCGCCGGCTCGTCCAGAATAAGAAGTTGAGGCTGGCGCAACAGTGCTCTTGCCAGCAACACACGTTGCAGCTCTCCGCCAGAGATTGCAGCCAGCTGTTGCTGTTGCAGATGAACTATCTTGAGTTCATTCAGGGTAACTTCTATCAAGCTTCTCGCATTTAAGCCGTTTTCATTTCGGCTAGCCAACTGCAGAAATCGGAACACGGTAAGGGGTAGCGTCGGTTCTATGTGAATTTTCTGCGGCATGTAACCAATTCGCAGAGAAGGCTGATGAATAATGCGACCAGCATCAGCCTGAACTAACCCCAATGCAATGCGCACCAGGGTGGTTTTGCCCGCACCATTGGGACCGATCAGAGTCACAATCTGTCCGCGATCGATACTGAAGTTTATATCTTCCAAAACTTTACGAGGGCCAAAGTTTTTATAGATGGATTCGGCCGAAAGTAAGGTAGAACTATTTGAGTTGAGCGCTTCCATTTAAACTAATTGCCTGAGCTGCGGGAAGAGTGTTTGCGTATGAGCATCGACGACAATGGTATATCATAGCATCGATGTCAATCTCTCCATCGCAGCCGCCAACCCATGCATAAACTTTTTCTATGCTTGTTATTAGCTGGTTTAATGCCCGCTAGTATTAGTGCCGAAGTAAAAATTGCGACAACCATTAGACCGCTTAAGTTGATTGCCGAAGCCATTGTGCAAGACATGGGACTAGTCACTTCGATAGTCGAGGCACGACAGTCTCCTCACCACTACACCATGTCTCCGTCTGATCGAGTGGCGCTGGATCAGGCAGACCTGCTCATCTGGATCGGACCGAAATTTGAAACTTATTTGGCAGATTTCTTCCAGCATGCGAAGAACGCCAAAGAAGTTATCACCGCAATCGAGATGCCAGACTTAATTATTTATAATATTTCATCCGATCAAATCGATTCTCATCTGTGGTTAGACTCACGCAATGCATTGTTGATTGCCCAACAGATAACACAGATCGTAATCAGGCTCGATGACTCGAACGCCGCGAATTATCGTGACAACCTCAATAAATTTCGAAGCGAGATTGATCGCGCTAATATCGATATAACGGCGGCATTTTCAGATTCGACACGAAATTCCTATGCTGTTTACCACGATGCCTATCAATATTTTGAAATACAATTTGGTCTATCCCACCAGTTTGTATTGCTCCGTAATCCGGAAGTTGAGCCGGGCATTCAAGAAATACTGTTGGCAAGGAAACGCCTGCGAGAACAAGCCCCCCAATGCCTGTTACGGGAGTACGGCTCGAATGCTGCGCTAATAGAGACCATGTTGGCTGACCATGAACTAAAGACAATTACCGTAGATTTGTTGGGCTTCGAAGTAACTTCACCTACGCAAGGCTATATAGAGTTAATGGAAAAAGTAACATTGAGTTTTACCAACTGCCTGTACCGAATAGACAATTAGAGAATTTATCTTAACTAAGGAATAACAATTGACCGATCCACAGCAACTCGTCCTGGTTGATGGCTCTTCTTATTTGTTCAGGGCATTTCACGCCTTGCCGCCACTAATTACCAGCAGAGGCCAGCCTACAGGCGCGGTAAAGGGCGTCATCAATATGATAAGAAGCCTGATCAGCAGCCATCCTAGCAGCAACATCGCCATCGTCTTCGATGCCAAAGGCAAAACCTTTCGAAACGACATCTACTCTGACTATAAAGCCCATCGACCACCCATGCCTGATGATCTGAGGTCGCAGATTCAACCCATTCACAGCATCATCGAAGCCATGGGACTGCCCCTGCTGGTCATCAAAGACGTGGAGGCAGATGATGTTATTGGCACATTGTCGATACAGGCAACAGCAGCGGGAGTGAGCTCCCTTATTTCAACAGGCGACAAAGATTTAGCGCAGTTAGTGGACGACAAGGTCACGCTAATGAATACCATGACCAATGAGCTGCTGGACATAGAGGGCGTAGAAAAGAAATTCGGAATTAAACCGAATCGGATTGTGGACTACCTGGCGCTAATGGGCGATAAGTCGGATAACATTCCTGGTGTCCCCTCGGTTGGCCCTAAAACAGCGGTTAAGTGGCTTTTAGAATATGGCTCCATGGAGGGCGTTATTGAGAATGCCAACGCAGTTGGCGGCAAAGTTGGTGAGCGGCTTAGAGAGAATATTGATTTATTGAGGCTCTCCTATGAGCTTGCCACCATCAAGCTCGATGTTGAACTGAGTGTCAAGATTTCAGATCTGGTGAGAGTCGATGAAGACAAGCAACGGCTTTACGACCTGTTTACGGAATTGGAATTCAAGACCTGGATAAAAGAGCTTGAAGCAGATGGAATAAGCGGTGGCACTATAGTCAAAGAGGCAACAGCGGATGCTGGCGGGGAAGGACCAGCGCCCGGCAGCGTCGATAATAGCCCTGATGTGTCTCCCGAAAAGATCGAATACAAAGGCATTACCACTGAAAAAGACTTTCAGGTTCTGCTAAAAGCCATTCACTCGGTAGCGCGCTTCAGTATAAGTCTGGAATCAGAAAAATCTCATTTTCTCGATGCGACAATCCTAGGAATAGCAATTTGTCTGGAGCCAGGACAGGCATTTTATATTCCAACCGGCCATGCCTATGACGACTGTCCCGCGCAACTGGATCTCATGCAAGTATTGGCTGAACTAAAACCAATACTGGAAAATGCGACCATTACTAAGGTCGGGTATGACCTCAAACAAATAAGCCACATTCTCCAAAATTATGAGATCGAGTTGCAGCCTATTAAGTCCGATGTGCTGTTGGCTTCTTATGTGGTGAACTCGGTGGCGACCAAGCATCGGCTTGCAGAGATCGCTCGATATTATCTGGATGTCGCTCCGGCTGAATTGTCTGATCTGGTTGGGAAGGGACGAAATAAGCTTGCTCAGAAGCAGGTGCCCATCGATGAGTATGTTCCCTATGCCGCCGAGAAAGCGGATCTTGTCTTGCGCCTGTCCTTTACGCTTGAGCAGAGCCTGGTCAGCAATGGCCATCTATCTGGTTTGTACCAATACTATGAATTGCCGCTGATAGAGGTTTTGGCAACAATTGAACGCAATGGCATTCGCGTTGATTCCAAGATATTGGCCCAACACAGTGAAGAACTGGGCGTGAAGTTAGAGGAATTGCAAAGCGCTGTATTCAGTATCGCGGGAGAAGAATTTAATCTGGGATCTCCAAAACAGTTACAAAGCATCTTTTATGAGAAATTGAATCTCCCGGTACTTAAAAAAACCAAGACTGGCCAGCCTTCTACGGCCGAACCGGTACTTCAGGAGTTGGCGCGAGAGCATGAACTGCCAAGGCTGATTCTGCATCATCGTTCTTTGAGCAAATTGAAATCTACTTACACCGACAAGTTACCGTTGGAAGTCAATCCCGAAACCGGTCGCATTCATTCTTCGTTTCAACAAGCGGTGACGGCGACCGGCCGACTCTCTTCGACCGATCCTAACTTGCAGAATATTCCGATACGGACGGCTGAAGGGCGTCGCGTACGGCAGGCATTCATCTGCGAATCAGGTTACAAACTGGTGGCGGCTGACTACTCACAAGTGGAACTGCGAATCATGGCACATCTGTCTCAGGACCAAGGCTTGCTCAGTGCGTTCTCCAATGCCCAAGATGTGCATAGGGCAACGGCAGCGGAAGTATTTAACGTGCCGCTAGCAAAGGTCAGCCCAGAGCAACGGCGTAGTGCCAAGGCAATCAATTTCGGGCTGATCTATGGCATGTCCGCGTTTGGCTTGGCCAATCAATTGAAGATCAACCGGCGCGATGCGCAACTGTATGTTGAACGCTATTTTGAAAGGTATCCAGGCGTGCGCAAGTACATGGATGAAACCCAGGCCCTGGCTGATGAAAAAGGCTATGTCGAAACCTTGTTTGGGCGCAGGTTGTACCTGCCCGATATTCACGCCGGCAATGCGATGATCAGAAAAGCGGCACAACGCACGGCTATCAATGCGCCTATGCAGGGATCGGCGGCTGACATTATCAAACGGGCAATGATCGATATTGACCACTGGTTAGCCATGGGAGAGCTGGATGCACGCATGCTGTTACAGGTACACGATGAACTGGTTTTCGAGGTGCTCGAAGATGACCTGGAATTATTAGCTGAGGGGGTGCGGTTTCGCATGATTACCGCCGCTTCCTTGGATGTACCCTTGGTGGTTGATATTGGCGTTGGCGATAACTGGGACCAGGCCCATTGAGTCTAGTTTTCCCGTGACTCGGCCGCGACTTCATTAGAATCCGATGTAGATAACCAGTTGGCAAGAGTCTGCCTCGCCATATCGATGCCTGTTTTCTTCAACGACGAAAATAGCTGAACCGATATTTCGTCGAGGTTTTCCAGTTCTTTCTGTACCTTCAAGAGGGTATTTCGCGCTGCACCGCGCTTAAGCTTGTCTGAATTGGTCAGCAGTATGTGCATCGGTAGTTGATATTTAACCGACCAGGCAATCATCATGCGATCGAACTCTTTTAGTGGATGGCTAATATCGCTAAGCAAGATTAATCCTGCCAGGGCTTCTCTTCGTTGCAGATACTGCTCGAGTACCTGTTGCCAGTTGTTTTTCACGCGAAGAGGTACTTTGGCATAACCGTAACCAGGCAGATCTACCAGGTATTTGCCTGGCTCCAGGCCGAAGAAGTTTATCAGTTGGGTGCGGCCGGGAGTCTTGCTGATGCGGGCAAGTCGTGACTGTGCGGTAATGCAATTGATGGCGCTGGATTTGCCGGCATTAGAGCGACCGGCAAACGCGACTTCGGCTATGCTGTCGGCAGGGCAGTCCTGCAAAGTGGCCGCGCTGGTTA
>JADFOC010000103.1 GCA_022563075.1 Pseudomonadota bacterium | reverse complement strand
CGCCAAGTAGTTGAGTGAGGATCTGCGGTAACCGATGCTGCAAAAACAGGCTAATGAAGGGTGGTATTGCGAGGAACGCCTGTTTATCTAGCTGTTCCGCCAATAGATAGATACTACGCAAGCGTGGCTTAACTGAATCTGAACAGAGCGTGTCTATTTTTTACCCACCGTGGCCTTCAGATTTTTCGTGCTACCATGATTGCATTCTAAATGAGCAGGCACTTCGACAGCAGATGGAAACGAGAAGACTTGGAGGATTGAATGTATCTGCGTTGGGTCTGGGATGTATGAGCATGTCTCAGTCCTATGGTGCAGCGGACCGGCAAGAATCAGAACGCACCCTGAATCGAGCGCTCGATCTCGGTTATACTTTTCTCGATACCGCCAGCCTTTATGGCGTGGGTCATAATGAATCGTTAATCGGCGAGGTACTGGCACCGCGCCGCCATGAGTTCATACTCGCCAGCAAATGCGGCATCGTCGTTAAGGGAGATAAACGCACCGTCGATTGTACGCCAGAAAATGTAAAGAAAACCTGTGAAGAGAGTTTGCGTCGGTTGAAAACCGATGTAATCGATCTGTATTACCTGCATCGCCGGGATTTCAACGTTCCCATCGAAGAGAGTGTGGGAGCGCTGGCGGATTTGGTGGTTGCCGGCAAGATCCGTTACCTGGGTTTATCGGAGTGCTCGTCAATAACTATCAGGCGGGCCCACGCCGAGCATCCAATTTGTGCGGTGCAGTCAGAATATTCGCTGTGGACGAGAAACCCTGAATCCAAGGTATTGGATTGCTGTAAAGAATTGGGCATCGGCTTCGTACCCTTCAGTCCGCTGGGTCGTGCATTCCTTACCGGTGCCGTTACCGACATGACCGCACTGGAGTCGAACGACATGCGCCAAACCATGCCGCGCTTCATGGATGAGAACTTTCGACACAACCTCAAACTGCTTGAGCAGTTGCGCGAAATTGCCGCCGCCAATGCGTGCACATTGGCCCAACTGGCGCTGGCCTGGGTGCTGGCACAGGATCTTGACTTCGTTCCCATACCTGGTACCAAGCACATGAATTATGTGGAAGAGAACGCGAAAGCACTGGAGTTATCGATCAGTGACGATGATTTGAAAACCGCTGGCAGGATTTTTGCGGGCGAAAACGTTCTCGGCGAGCGTTACGCCAAGTCTCACATGATATCGCTGGATGAAGACTAATTTTAGTTGGGAATTTCCGGCAACACTAACACCAACCGGGTTGGACCCATGTTACTAACACCACTGGGCGCTGTTTCGCCGAGTTGGTTAACATGCGCCAATCCTTCGGGTTGGGCTGAGCCGACAGCTCCTGCATGAAAGATCGAAAGGAAGTTTGTGCGCTGATCTGGACATTGACTGGCGCCTGGATCAACAACGCTAGCAACAGCAACATACTCAGCAAAAATATTATCAGTCACGTTTTTCACTTCGCCAGTGAGCGTCTCATCGTAAAATACTCGGCTAAGCGTCGCTAACTGGTGACAAAAAAAAGGCCAGCGATTGCTGGCCTTGCATGGAGTAGTAAGCTTAAAACGAATTACTGCCCGCCTTCCTTCGCTCTCAACTCGGCCATCCGTTCGCCACGCAGAATATTCTTCATGCCATAATTACCTTCGTGGCAGGCATATTCATACATCAGGCCATCTACTTTTGCCATCGGCACCAAGGCAGTAAATTTGTCCTTAAACGTACTTGGATCGTCGACCGTAAATTCGTAATTTACGGTGTAAGCATCGACGCGAGTGAAACGCTCGGTGAGTATTTTGTCGTAAGAAGTTCCGAAATAGCTGAAGCTCTGGGTTAGATCATTGAAGTTTTTAGTCTCGACCACCAGCGTATCTCCATCCCAATAGCCCCGTGAATCACCTGACCATTGACGAATGTTGTCATCGATATGATCACGTCCATCCAGAGGTACGATACGCGCATCGTGAATCATCTCTGTCATGATTACTACATGATCACGGTTTTGAATTATCTGCACATTATTGTTGTAGAGACTTGGAGCGAATGGGGGTCCGGCATTAAAACCAACCAGGCATCTCTCTGAGAGCCCGCGGTCTTCGGGTCCATCTTTGGCGATTCCACCTACAATCATGCGCACCGGTCGAGTGCCAGGCTCATCGGGACCCAGGCCACCAATTTGAACCGCTACGCCTTCGACGGTTTCCGGCATCCTGCCATTTTCCGGGTAGAAGATCAATGAAGTACGGGTATTGTCACCCCGGCCTGCGTTTTCCATCCAAAATAAATTGTATCCACCCACGCCGAAATTATTCAGCGCCTCTAATCCCGCTTCAGTCCGCGCCGCGATGGCAGCGATATCTTCCGGTGTAAGGAATTCCTTATCGGCAAATCGTTCCGGGCGCTGCATCGGAATATAAGAGCTGAAGTTCCACACTCCCTGTAGGTCGGGTTGCCCGTATTCCGTACGAGGTACTACAAAATCGTCATCTTGCGCCTGGATTGAACCAGCCAGGAGAGCCGTCAATGCTGTGGCGATAATAGACACTCGAATTTTCATGATTTCCCCTTAAGATCTTGACCAGATAAGCTGCGGCATAGTTTAAACCAATTCGCTTATTTCTACTATCGCACGCTTCGGCTAACCGCCCTTTAATATACCGGGTTTGTCGTCATGAAATGTTGCCCGCGCCGCCCTGCTTGGCCCTTTGCTTTCGCTACTTTGCTGGATTTCTAAGCCGCGGCTCTCAATGCTGCACCGTAGGCTTTAGCCGCCCACAGATTCATTGATTCGGCGTCCTCCAGCGTCTCTTCGGGTGCCTGGAAATAAGACATCCGGTATTCCTTCCCGTTCTTTCTATAGGAAAAAGCCCTGAGACCGGATTCTTCAAATTCGCTGCGCAACGCCGCATCGACCTTTAGATAGAGCACATTGTCTGCGATCAGAGCAAACATGAGGTCTTCAAGAAATAGGCCGAAACCACCGAACATCCGCTGCCAACGCACAGGGCCCATGGATTGCATCAGATCCACAACATAGGAGGCGAATACTTTTTCCGGCTGTTTTATCGCCATTAATTTACACACTCTACTATATCGGCCAGCGACTTTGCGCCCCCGGGTCACTACTACTGCGGTGACAACTTTAGATGCTATGATAGCCAACTTTTCACCAACACCGATAGAAAACAGTGAAGCAATACTGAGGGAACTTAGCATGAATGGTGCAACCGCACTGATGGAAACACTGGCCGATTGTGGCGTCGAACTCTGCCTGGCCAATCCAGGCACTTCGGAAATGCACCTGGTGCAGGCACTGGACAGTGTCCCTCGTATAAAATCCGTCTTGGCACTATTCGAGGGTGTGTGCACCGGTGCCGCCGACGGCTTCGCCAGGATGACCGGCAAACCTGCGGCTACCTTGCTCCACCTGGGTCCAGGCATGGCTAACGGGATTGCCAATCTACACAACGCGCGCCGCGCCAACACGCCGCTGATCAATATCATCGGCAATCATCCAAACTATCACGTGGGCTTCGATGCGCCGCTCACATCTGACATCGATACCCTGGCGCAAAATTTCTCCTGCTGGATAGGATCCAGTAGTACCGCCGCGACGCTGGCGCAGCATGGGGCCGATGCTTATACCGCGACGCTGCGCCAAAGCAGCGGTTCGACCGGCCAGATAGCCACCCTGATAATGGGTGCCGATGCAGCTTGGGGTAGCAGTTCCGGACCAGTGTCACCGAACTCAATCCCCCAACGCAGCAAGGTAGACGAGATCGCAGTCGAGAAAATCGCCAATGCCATAAGCACTGGCGGCAAAACCATCCTCCTGCTCGAACACCACGCCATCACTGCCGGCGCCTTGGCCGCCGCTGGCAAGATTGCTAGCAAGACTGGGTGTCGTCTAATGACGGGCACCTTTCCCAGCCGAGTGGATGGTGGGCCGGGTCGCGTGGCGGTCGAAAGAATGCCCTATTTCCCGGAGCAAGTCCTGAAAACCCTGGAAGGAACCGCCAACATCATTCTGGTTGGGGGTCAAATCCCCGTCAGTTTCTTTGCCTACGAAGGACTCGCCGGTCAACTCGTTCCACCGGGATGCTCAGTTATTCGGCTCTCCAATATTGAAGAAGATGCTATCGATGCGTTGCAGCGACTGGCAGAAAGACTAGGTGCCGAGGATGCGGCGATTACTCACTTCGAAAAGATAGACATCGACAAACCTACTGGTGAGTTAAATACCAAGACCATCATTCAATCGGTAGCGGCGACCATGCCCGAAGAACTAATAGTGGCAACTGACTCCGGTGGCGGCAACGCCGCCTATGGCTTCTGCCAGAATGCCGCGACCAATTCCTGGTTAAGCCTGACTGGCGGCGCGATCGGACAGGGCGGACCTTGCGCCACCGGCGCGGCGCTTGCCTGTGCCGACCGGCCGGTGCTGGCGCTACTGGGAGACGGCGGTGCCGCCTACACCAACCAGTGTTTCTGGACCCAGGCCAGAGAGGGTCTTAACGTCACCACCGTGATCTTCGCGAATCATTCCTACAACATACTCACGGTTGAATATGCTCGCCTCGGCGTCACCGATGTCGGCGCGATAGCGGCAAGCCTGTTCGATATCGGTAATCCGGAAATCAACTGGGTGGACATGGCCAAGAGCTTCGGCGTACCTGGTGCCACAGCAGACTCCGCCGAAGAACTGTGCGGACTGCTCGAACAAAGTTATAAGACACCTGGCCCGTTCCTGATACAGGCGAACGGTGAGATCCAGCGTTAATTGGTGTCAGAGTAAAATTTCTAAGTACCGTCTGGAATTTTTACCCTGACCCCGTTTTTTTAAGCCCAGCTAAAGTTGCGCTGAAGTCTCCCCAGCTTGGCGTAGAACGCATCAGTGCGTTCCTGGTCAGATGGTTTGCCTGATTGCAGGAGAGTGATTAGCGGGATAACAAATATCGGCAGCAGCAGGGTGAGAAAGGAAGGGTCTCGCCATTCACCCAATAGCTGGGTCCGTTCATACCAATACTGAGCAAATCCACCCACTGCCGCATTCTCGGCGCCGGCAAACAAGGTATTGAGCAACCACATGAGCAAGCCACCGCCAAAGCCGGCTAAGATACCCCAGAAAGCCGCGCTCTCGGTGGTCCTCTTCCAATAGAAGACAAAGGTAATGGCAATCCAAAAGATAAACACAAAAATATTTTCAAAAAATTCTATCAAGTGGATACATCTGCTACAAGAAAGCATGGTGGAGCTGGATTGGGGTTAGTGATCTCCAAAGGTATAGTTGTTGGTCTTGGCGGTAAAATGTGGTTTGAAAGTGAACTTGGAAAAGGAACTATATTTTATTTTGAGATTCCAATGAGGAATAATTAGATTGGCATATCTAGGAATTAATGAAAAAACCAATAAATCTTCAATATTTTCTGTAATTTTTAAATTCACACTAATACCAATATTCGTTCTTATAATTTTTGCATATTTCGCATCTGATCCTAACAATTGGGTGGTTACTGGTATTGATCATTTTTACATGGAAATGATTGCAGTAATACTTTCATTTATTGTAGCATATTATCTCATTGCCCGTGGTTATGCACTAAGAGATAAACTAAGTCTTTTTCTAGGTCTTGGGTTTCACGTTGCAGGCATAATTGATCTCTTACATGGTATTTTTGCAATAATGAATCTTGGTGAATCAACATTTGAGGGTTATTTTATACCACAAACTTGGGTAGCAGGAAGAATTGTCATGGGAATTATCATGATGATAGCTATAGCAAAATTTTCTTCATTTCAAAAGAAAGATGATTCAGATACTACAAGGTCATTAAGCAAAACCGTCGCGATATACACTATATCTCTTACAGCATTGGGTGTGGGAATAACAGCTTTATCACTAATCCAACCATTTCCATTTGTTATAATTGATTTTATAATAAAAAGACCATATGAAATTGTTTCAGCTTTCTTCTATATAATCGCCCTATTCTTTTTCTATAAAAATAAAATGTACCAGATTTCAGATAAATTTTACAAAGGAATAGTTTTGGTTCTTATGATTGACATATTTGCTAACATTATAATCTCATACTCTACCTTTGTCTTTGATAATCCATTTAATATGGCACATGCTTTGAAGAATGTAAGCTATTTTGTTTTAATTATAGCAATTAGTTCCTCTGTCATTGATCGTTACAAACAACAAAAGATAATGACAGAACAGCTTGGAGCATCAACAAAAATTATCAATGTGCAACTCAAAAAACTTGAGACAGTAGACAAACAAAAAGAAGAGTTTGCATCAATGGTAACTCATGAATTAAAGACTCCACTAACTCCAATAAGGGGTTATTGTGAGATGTTAAAAGATGCTAGTTTTGGCCCCTTGACTCAAGACCAGATTGGATATGTTGAAAAAATTGAATCGAATGCATCCACACTTGAACGATTGATCGGTGACGTACTAGACGTTCAAAGACTAGAAATGGGAAAAATGAAATTTAATAAAGAGAATTTTGATGTCAGTGAATTTTTGTATAAATTAAAACAAGATTTCCTTCCCGTAATGAAAGATGCAACAATTGAGTTTGTTGTAGCAGATATACAAAATGTCTCAATAACAAGTGACGAATTTAGATTACGACAAGTATTCCATAATTTGATTAGAAACTCGATAGACTTTGTGCCTTTAAAAAATGCAAGAATTACGATTGGCGCCAAACAGGAAAATGGGAAAATAATTTTTCATGTAAAAGACAATGGTACTGGCATTCCAAAAGATAAACAAAAAAACATTTTCAAAAAATTCTATCAAGTGGATACGTCTGCTACAAGAAAGCACAGTGGAGCTGGATTGGGGTTGGTGATATGCGAAGGAATGATTAATGGTCTTGGCGGTGAAATGTGGTTTGAAAGTGAACCTGGAAAAGAAACTATATTTTACTTTACAGTACTGACAGCGGAAAAAAATGACAATGGGGAGGCTATCTGATGAGTGAAAATAATAAAAAATCAGTTTCTTCTGAATCAAGAAAAATTAAAGAGTTGGAACAAGAGAAGATTATTTTTAAAGAACTATACCAGTATTTGTCTTCTCATGAAAAATTTAGTAAGAAAATTTTTGATGCAATGAGTCACGAACTCAGAACACCTACAGTTACTATTAAAGCCTATACAGAAATGCTTCTTGATACAAAATTTGGGGATCTTACTCCACAACAAACAGAAAAACTTGAAAGAATTAAAAAAAATATAGATTTGCTAATTGACTCAATTTCCAGTTTGTTACATGCAAAAGACAAACAACAAGATATTCTGGATGCAGTTGAAATTCTCAAAAAAGAAGACAATATTTCAGTTGAAGGCGATTCTATTGCCAAAAAATATGAAGAATTAAAAAAACAATTTGATCAAAAATCTTCTGATTATATAGAACAAGTTGAACAATTACGACAATTAACCCACAAAGTATTAGAATTGCGCCAAGAAAAGGTGATGTTTGAGAGCTTTAGTGATTTAAATAAATCTGAAAAAGATGAGATGGAAAAAACTCTTGATGTGATGAGACAGAAATTTGAAACAGAACGTAAGACATTACTTGAACAAGAACAAAAAAAATTATTTATAGAAAAATCCTTAGAGATAGAAACTAAAGACAAAAAGAAAGCTACAACCAAATATCATAAGACAATAATTATTGCAATCTTTTCGATCTTAGTGATTACAGTAGTCTATTCTGTGATGTTTGCAGAATTGACAGGTCAACAATACAGTGTTGAAATGGAACCTCAAACCACTGGATACACCATACAAAACCTTAGAGGTGATACAATTGATACCTATCTTTCATGGAGACTAGTTGATGGAGCTACCCTTGTAGTCAATATTTTAAATGCGGACAAGTTTGATGATGAAATAATTGATACTATAAAAAAAACAATTCTATCTGAAGAAATATTAGAGATTGATAATTCCTTGTTAC
>JADFOC010000102.1 GCA_022563075.1 Pseudomonadota bacterium | reverse complement strand
GATGGTGCTGCCATAGAGGATACTACCGTCCTCTGAAAGGCGGAAATAGATACTGAAATAGTTGTTATCGTCGTGGACTTTTAACAAATGCTGCCATTCGTCTGCTTCCAGTTGTTCCGAAAGTGTAGCCATAGCGGCGGCCATGCTGTCGAATTCTATCTGGTCATTTTCAAAGACGTTAATGCTTACCCTTCTTAGTTGAGAGATGAAACGGTCCGACTGTTCTTCGTCGCCTCGGCTATTGCCAAGATTCGCTATCCAGGTTAGTAGTGGGGTATCCAACGTAACTTCCACGTTGGGGCGGGTTCCGGTTATCTCGAATAGCGTTGAGAAATCCACATAGCCGGGATGATCGGCAATATCTCCATCGGCGGCGAATGTCCATTGTATTAGACTTAATAACACTACCAGGACTATCAGGTACTTTGTGTGTCTCATGACATTTCCTCGCATTTTCATAGTAGTTTTCGCGCGCAACACATAAGACTGAATCGTTACAATAAAGTTACAGGGAAAACAGGATGAGGAATTTAGTTTTTCTTTTACAGATGTTTTACTCAGGTCACTTGAGTCTGAAGGTTTTCCAGGCTAAGTCTTCTGGGAGATGATGAGATAAATAGAGACAGAGCGATTTTTGCTTTTGTTTCTGGTTAATTTCGAACTATAGCTGGCAAGGAGGGATCGGGACTCGGCTGATTACCCCGCACCAACCGACCCGGGCGGGCTCCGGTAGATTTACCTTCCTGGTAGACAATCGTTCCGCTGACGATAGTGGCAACATAACCGTCGGCAAACTGCATCAGCCGCCGGCCACCGGCCGGAAGATCATAGTGAACTTCGGGGCGATGCAAATTCAGTCGATCAAAATCGATGACATTAATATCGGCTTTATAGCCAGGAGCAAGCACACCGCGATCCAATAGACCGACGGCCTGGGCCGTGTCCTGACAATGGGCTTTGATGACCCAGGGCAGGGATAGTTTTTCACCCCGGCTACGATCGCGCGCCCAGTGGGTCAGCATGTGCGTAGTAAAGCTGCCATCACAAATACTGCCGCAGTGGGCGCCGCCATCTCCCAAGCCTAACACTGTATCTGGGTGCCGCATCATCTCCAGAGAAGCATCCAGGGAACTGTCCGCATAGTTGAGGAAGGTGTAGTAAATCATCGTCTTGCCGTCGCCGGCAGTCATTACATCCAGACTCAGTTCCAGCGGACTCATGCCTTTGACGCGGGCTAATGCCGCCAGGCTGGTTTCCGGCCTCGGCTCGTAGTCCGGCTGTTCACCCATGATGAACAGGTCCTCGAATCGAGAGAGCACGTGGCGCATAAATGGGTTGGAATCCAGCACCGGTTGTTCGGCTAACAAGCGTTGACGAAATTCGGGATCACGCAGACGCGCGAGTCTCTCCACGAAGGGTAAGTCTTTGATTGCCTGGTAACTCGGATGGGCGGAAAAGGGATTGTTGGTGAGTTCCAACCCAAACAGTACACCTACCGGTCGACCGCAGACCTGGGCCTTGATGGGAATGCCTTCCGCGTTGGCGGCGGCAATATTGTCCAGGATTTTCCGCCAAGCCTCAGGTGCGCGATGATGTTGGGCCACGGAGACCGATAGCGGTCGCCCCGATTGCTTCACCATTTCACGCAAGATGTGGAATTCACCCTGGTTTTCCTTGAAGTCGGTGACCACCTGCAACACCCCCGACCCGGTTGCGCCTACGCCTCGAGCGATACCCACCATCTCCTCGATTGCTGCGGTTAAAGTAGGCGTCGGATCACCTTCGGCGGTGCGGTGGTTCAGGGTTCGGGAAGTAGTGAAACCCAGTGCCCCGGCTTCGATGGCTTGTTTTGCCAACGCCGCCATCTGCTCAATGTCTTCAGGAGTAGCGGTCTCGCGATTGGCACCACGCTCGCCCATCACATAGACACGCAGAGGACCATGGGGCAGCTGTGCGGCAAAATCGATGTCGTATTTTTTCTTCGATAAACTGTCGAGGTACTCGGGAAAGGTCTCCCAGTTCCAGGGCAATCCTTCTGCCAGGACCGGATGCGGGATATCCTCAACTCCTTCCATTAATGAGATCAATCGTTCCTTATCATCGGGTCGGCAGGGGGCAAAACCAACACCGCAATTTCCCATGACGGCAGTGGTAACACCATGCAGGGAAGAGGGGGTTAATTCCTCGCCCCAGGTGACTTGACCATCGTAGTGGGTATGGATGTCGACGAATCCGGGTGTGACCAATAAACCACTGGCATCGATTTCCGTCTTTGCAGTTCCATCGATTTGTTCAATTTTACCGACCGCAAGGATCCGGCCGTCTTTAACCGCGACATCTCCCTGGTAGGGTTCATTGCCGCTACCATCCACGATGGAGCCGTTGCGTATTACCAGGTCGAATTGATGGTTCATAGCTGCGTCGTCAGAGTTGAATTAACTGTTCAAGAGTACACTTTCCGCATCTCAGCCGGCACTATCAGCCAATTAATCTCGCCCCGCGGTATGAAAAAGGAGCCCTGACCCCTTACATGCTTTTTCTTCCTTGGATTTTTAGATTTGCTTTCTCAGTGCGCCAGCGGATCCGGCCGAATCTGGAATTTCACCAGGTTGCCCTGGGTGCCCTTACCGCCTTCGGTGTGCCACACCGCGTTGGTGCCGTAGTCGGCCCAGACGCCGCGGCCCTTCCAGCCGGCATTGGGGTCGTCGATGCGGCCGTCCATGCCGCGTGAGTAAAACCCCAACGGATAGGGGACGCGCATGATGACGAATTCCTCTTCCTGGGGTAGAAACGCCAGCAGGGAATCCGATGTGCTACCGGTGGCGATGGGGATGTTGTGGCCCAGACCCAGGGTGTTGTGCTGGTCCACCCAGCTGTAGTAGTGGAAGTCGGCACTGCCGTGGTCGGTGACACCCTTCATCTGGGGTCCCGGTGTGGCATGCAGAGTCCAGCCAGCGGCACAGTGCTGGCCGGTGGCGGTGGGACCGTTCAAGACGTCGCATTTGCTGCGGTCGAAGCTGGCCATGTGGCCGCTGCCAGACAGCGCCGTCCAGACGATGCCGTCGGTGGTGATGTCGATGCCCCGGGGTGAGTAACCCTGAATCGGGGCATCCGGATTATTGAACGGCGGTTGGTAGTACTCGGCGATGCAAGTGAATGGCGGGTTGTCGCCAAGATCGAGCCGCACGATCTGTCCCGGTACTCCGCCGGCGGCGGCCCAGACCACGTGCTCCTCGGTGGGGTCCGGCACGATCCCGTACCAACCGCCACCCATCTCCTTGTCCTTGGTGGGGTCGAGCTCGGCGCTGCGGCTCACCCACTCGGTAATGCGGCCGTCCCCGTTGGTGTCTACGATTATCGGGCACCAGCCCTGGGCCGCTTGCGCGTCTCCGGTCTCCTCGTAGACCTCGACATCGAGCCAGCCGATGACCGGACCCACCGAGCTGAAATACAGCCGTTCACTGTCCTCGAATCCGAACTGCAGGTGGTGGGTGTTGAAACAGGTGTCGATCAATTCGACTGTTTCGTCGGCGGGGTCGTAGAAGGCGACGTGACGTGCGGCACGGGTAAGGGGATAGTGCTGGGCATAAGGGTTACTCGACCCTTGCCGACACCAATCCGGGTTGCTTGGTCCGCGGATCTGGTGAGTCATCCACACCCGGCCTTGCCCGTCCATCATTGGATTGTGGGGATTTCCCGGGTTGTCCCAGAGCAGCTCGTCTCCCCAGACTATAGACGGTTCGAGGTTGCTCTGGTCGATGTAAGATCTGAAATCCCCCTCGCCGGGTTGGTCTCGGACGGGAATCTTGATGGCCTGAGCTTCATTCGTGACCGGGTCGACCCACACCAGCTTATCGTTGGCGAATCCTACGCCGTAGATCGGGCCGCCCGCGTTCACACTCGGGTCGCGTTTGTCGCTAGAGATCTCATCATGGATATACCCAGTCGCACCCCCCCATTCCCACATGGTCAGCACCACGTTGCGCTCCAGCCCCTGCGGGCGTGGTGGCATCGGTGGCACTTCGCCGGCCAGGATACGGTCGGTCCAGTCGGCATAGGCCGCCACCGCGTGGTCGGCGCCGAAGCGGCGCAGCCCGGCACTCATCAGGCCACCGCGCTGGCCGGCCCTGGTGCGATGGGTCCAGGCCGCGGCAGTGGTCTCAAAGTCGGCGAGGTTGGCGATCTCTCGTGTCGCCTGGTTGCCAAGTTGGTGACACAGCTGACAGCCCTGTTTCAGACCGTCGATCCAGTTAGCCTGGGTGCGCATGCCTGGCGAGATGCCGTTGCCACTGTCTCCGGTCCCCGGAAACTCACTCTGCGGCGGTACCTCGATCAGTGAATACCAGTAGTTGGCCGGGTAGACCTGAGCGGCCTCGCGCGGAGTGACCGCCTGTACCGCCTGCAGGTCGAGGGACGACCCCGGTCTGCCGGTGACCGGCTCGGAATCTTTTAGACCATAGCCGCGCACCCAGACATAGTAGTTGGCGCTCGGCAGGTCCGGCAGCACATAGCGGCCGTCAGCATCGGTCACCACGATCTTGCGGTACAGGGTATCGAATTCATCCGTCTCGGCGATGACCCAGACGCCGGCTTCCGGACCATTGGTTCCACGCACCACGCCGCCGATGTCGTCGTCATCGATCGATACCTGGGCGCTGACTCCCGCAGCGAGCCAGAGCAGACTGCCAGCCAGCAGTGCTACGGCAGCTTTGAATCCAAATCTACAATTCAATTGCATTTGCATGGTTGCCTCTCCCGGCCAAAGTGTTCCAGTGAATAGGGAGAATAAAAGCTATCCCGGATGAAGTCTATCGCCCTTTGCTTTAACGTATCCCTTAGTTACCTCGCTTTGGCGGTAGCACATTTATCCAGACCAGCAGTCCTCATCTCCACGCTTTGCATGCCACGCAGGATAGGTAATCCAGCAGATCTATCAATCCACGGCTATACTTCGCTTCTGCTGTTTATATGAGACGGAAATGGCGTGCGGGCTGAATCGATCGAAATGGGAGGAAGGGATTTAGGAAATGTCCTTACAGGACCGCGTCGCCTATTTTCCATAAGCCTATTTTTCCTGGTCTGGGGATTGTGTTCGGCGCTGCAGGCCCAGTCCGTAGAACGGATCCTGGTGTTGCATGGATTTTGGGTCGAGAGTGTCTGGGACCAACAGTTTGATCAGGCCTTTGCCGCTGCCCGGGCGTCCACCTCCACCTCGGGAACTGACCTTTCCATTCAACATCTCGGCATAGAAGAGGCTCGCACACCCGAGGCGAGGCGGCGTTTACAGCAACACCTGGAATCCATGATCCTGGAGCAGAACGTCGATTTGGTCGTGGCAGTGTTTCCAGATGCCGTCGATTTTTACCTGGAAATTCAGGAAAAATTCGACTTACCATCGGTGTTGGTGCTGGCGGGTTTCGAACAACTGCCCACCAGTATCAGTGCTAGTCCAGTGGCTATCGTTCCTTCAGTATGGCGGAAATCCATCAGCACCACGATTGAGCAGATGCTGATACTGCGACCTGGCATTCACACCATCGAAGTATTCAGTGGCGGCAGTGCAATCGATCTGGTCTATCTGAATCGTGTCAAAGAAATCTCTGGCCAGTTCACAGACCGAGTCGAATTTAACTATCACGTCGGACTCGAAACGGAAAACCTGTTGTCGAGTGTCAGTCAATTGAGCGACGAGTCAGCGGTGCTTTCTTTACTCAATGTATCCCTTAGTGATGGATCGGCGATTAACCCCCAATTGCCTGAAGTGAGTTCGGTACCGGTGTTCGGCATCACCGACTATTTGATTGGCACTGGAATCGCCGGTGGTAATCTCTCGACGGCGAAAGAGTACGCCGTAGCGGCTGCGCAAATGGCTACCAGGCTGTTGTCTGGAGAGATTACTGCGCCAGTCTATTCGAGAGCGAGCACAAAAAGTATTTACGATTGGCCATCAGGTACAACGCTGGAATTTGCCACTCGAGCGACTCGAAACTCCCTATGAGTTGATCAATGCCCCGGTCACACTCTGGCAACAATATCCGATTTTGATTATTTCAGTAGCTAATCTGATCTTGCTGTTGCTGGGCATGCTGTTATTTCAGTCGGTCTCGCTGCGGCGGACGAAACTGGCACATGCCAAAGTAGCTGCCAGCGAAAAGCAGGTACGAGAAAGTGAGGCGCGATATCGCTTGCTGGCATCGAACACGAAAGATGTGATCTCGACCTGGAATACCGCGACTAGATCTATCAGCTATTGCAGTCCTTCGATTCAGGCCTTGACGGGTTTTACGCCAGCGGAGTATATGGCGACTCCTCTAGCCGAATCCATGACAGCGGAATCCTTCAGTCAGGCCAGGCAATTAATGGGTAATGGCTCCACCGAAAGTCAAGTGCTCGAGATCGAAATGTACACCAAGGATGGGGGGTACGGGCTGGTGTGAAATAGTTGCCCAGCCATTGCCTTGTGCATCGGGTGAGCCGACCGAGTGGGTCGGCGTGACTCGAGATATCTCCCAGCGCAAGGCCAGCGATGCAGAACGACAACGACTTGAGCACCAGGTGCAGCAATCTCAGAAGATCGAGTCTATCGGTACCCTGGCCGGCGGTATTGCGCATGACTTTAACAATATACTTGGCGTAATTACCGGGATAACTGATCTGTTGAAAGTGGAATTCGCCGACCATAGCCGGGCGTCGCCTCTGCTCAAAAATTTGATGACTGCCTGTGAGAAGGCGAAGTCACTGTTGGGTCGGATACTGACCTTCTCTCGACAATCCTCAGGCAAGAAAATAGTTACCAATCTTCCTCATTTAGTCGAAGAGTCACTGGAAATTTTACAGGCCGGTATTCCAAAAACTCTTATCATCAAAAAGGAAATTGCCTCAAACTCACTGCCGGTGATGGCAGATCCTACCCATATTGAACAAGTGATCATCAATCTCATCACGAATGCCGCGGAAGCCCACGGCGATCAAGCTGGCAGCATTTCTATTAGAGTGAATTCCACCCATCTCGATGTGGAAAGAGAATACCTCTACGGTCGGCTGGCGCCGGGTGACTATGCGATGCTGCGGGTGACGGATAACGGAGTGGGCATGGATGCCGAGCATCTGGCCAAGATATTCGAGCCTTTTTACACCACCAAAGGGCAAGGCAAAGGCACCGGTTTAGGTTTGTCTACCTGTTATGGCATCATAGCTCAAAGCGGAGGCCACATAGCCGTAGACAGCACACATGAAGGGGGCACTACGTTCAGGGTTTACCTACCGCTAGTTGCGGAATCGGTTAGTCCAGAGAAGCTCGATGACGCGACACAAAGCTTGCCCACTGGTAGAGAGACTATTCTTCTGGTTGAGGATGAGCCTTTGGTTAGGTCGGTAGCCTCAGAAGTGTTAACCGACCACGGCTATACCGTGATTCAAGCCGAAAACGGAGCTGTGGCGCTGCATTTGATCGAGGAAAACCCAGACCAGACCATAGACTTAATTCTGACAGACCTTGTCATGCCTTTCATCGGTGGAAAAGAACTGGTGGAGCGAATCAAAATCGTTCGCCCAGATGTGTGTGTAATGTATACGTCGGGTTACACGTCTGATGACCGCTTCCAGGCGATGCTAATGGAGTCTGACGTCGAATTTCTCCCCAAGCCGTTCTCGCTTGCAACGTTGACGCGCAAAGTGCGCGCGAATCTTGATAGATGTTCGCCACGCAGAGTATGATATACAGCCGCCAACGACTCTAATCTAATAATTATCATAGCAAGGTGATTGCGTGAACTCGCGCGGCCCTTACTTCGCTACGATTGTGCGCCTATTCACTGGCATAGTCGGGTTTATCGTCATATCCCTGGGGTTGCGCGCGTTTGGGGAAGGCGACAGCGCGCTCGGCTCTGTGATAATCGTCGTCGCTTTTGCCATTCTGTTTTTCGGAATAAGGTGGGCCAAGAACATCAATCGCAGAGGCCGTTGATTACACCACGGGCCTTCAGCCAGTCAGCCTTCAGCTATCAGTCAATAGACTGAATCCTGATCGCTAAAGGCTAAT
>JADFOC010000101.1 GCA_022563075.1 Pseudomonadota bacterium | reverse complement strand
TCTCGAATCAATCCTAGCTAAGGGACTGGGCGGGGTAGAACATAAAAATTGGACAGATTCGACAGGCGACGTATGTCTAGCGCCTTCGGCATCCGAGGCCGAAAGCTACGCTGAAACCGCTCCAGATGAAGAAATGGTTCCAGAAGATGTTGAAAATAGCGGTATTATTATTTTACAAATTGATGTTAGCGGGCTTCCTCTGCGAATCGCACGATTACATGCGCGACGGCAAGAAGAAGCTGACCACCTCCCAGCTCAAGAAGCTCCAGGAGAAGACCTTCTACGGCAAGGAGAAGAAGTCGCTGGCGTACATCATCGGGATCATGAACATGATCCTGCATGGGATCGAAGCGCCGAACATCATCCACACCAACACGCTGACCGAGAACCTCGCCGACATCCAGGAGCGCGACCGCTTCGACATCATCCTGGCCAATCCGCCCTTCGGCGGCAAGGAGCGCAAGGAGGTCCAGCAGAACTTCCCCATCAAGACCGGCGAGACCGCCTTCCTCTTCCTCCAGCACTTTATCAAGAAGCTCAAGGCCGGCGGCCGGGCCGCGGTGGTCATCAAGAACACCTTCCTCTCCAACTCCGACAACGCCGCCAAGGCCCTGCGCCAGGAGCTGCTGGAGAGCTGCAACCTGCACACCGTGCTCGACCTGCCAAGCGGAGTCTTCGTTTCAGGCGTCAGAACCGTGGTGCTCTTCTTTGAGAAGGGCGCGCCCACGCGCAAGACCTGGTTCTACCAGCTCCACCCGGGCCGCAACCTTGGCAAGACCACCGGCTGGATTCACCGCCTCGGGCTCATCAATCGCGGCATCCAGATGCTGTCCGGCTGCACCTATCAACGCATTGACGATGCTGGCCTGCATCTGCTGGTAGGCGATGCGCCAAGATTACTGGAAGTCGACAACGTGATTCTCTGCGCGGGTCAGGAACCACTGAAGGAGCTTAGCCGGGGACTGCACAAACCGTTTCACCTGATTGGCGGCGCCGATGTGGCGGTAGAGCTTGATGCCATGCGCGCCATCGACCAGGGAACTCGATTAGCCGCCGCTCTTTGAAATTGAATCTCGTCGGCGGTGGCCGTACTCAGGCCACCGCGAGAAGACTATCGGCAACTACAACAGGTGTCGCTGAAACCAGGCTAATCTGGCCTCTGCTGCCTGCACCGCATCGTCGCCACGGAAACCGTGTCCGGCTCCGGGAATAGTGATGAATTCCGACAGCACATGTTGATTCTGAAATTCCGCCTGCATGATCGTCGAATTACTGATATTAACCAGCGTATCCGCATCACCATGAATCAGCAGTATTGGCGGGTCGGAGGCATCCACGTGTAGAATCGGTGATATCGCCGCCGCCTTCTCCGGAGCAAAATCCAGGGCCGGAAATCGGTCATTGGGTCCGGTGATCTCGCGCAGGTCCACCGGAGGAAAGTAAGCAACCACGGCCGCAATTTTATTGCTATGACGCATCACTTCATCCCTCGCATCGGCTTCACCTGCGTCGGAGTCCAGGCCCAGCATCAATGACAGATGTCCGCCTGCACTGCCACCAGTGACACCGATACGATTCTCATCGATGCCAAATTTCTCTGCATTCAGCTTGATATGGCGAATAGCACGACTCACATCGGCATAGGCTTCAGGTACGACGTAACGCGGCGCACTGCCATGATGTACTGGAATAACGGTAAAACCTGCCTCCAGCATATCACTAAATTGTTGTGCACGATTCTCTGGCGGTGCCCATCTGGAGAACCAGCCACCACTCACCATAAACACGATCGCCGCACCATTGGCATTTTCTGGTTGCAGTACATCATAGACCAATGCCATACCGTCTTTGTGTCCATACACAACATCTGCCTTGATGCTGACTTCAGCAAAGCTGGTAGAACCAATTACTAGCACAGCAATAAGTGCCATGTATCTTTTTAAGAATCTCACAATATTCTCCTCAGTTGTCTCTCAATAAATTCGCAGGCGAGTACTGGTCCGTCAATAGCCTACTGCTCATATCCCAATCCACTCGTGTCGATAGCCGAGCCGGATACTCAAGCAAGGGAATTCCGTATTTCTCCATCCTTTCGGCGATGCGCTGTGCCGCGGACACTAATTGGCCACGGGGCGGCAACGGATCCAGTTGCACAATAATAATGCGATTACCGGAAGTCGGAAGTCTAAAGTTAAAAAATTCGTTAAAGACCCGCTGATAGGTCACCGATTCATGATCATACAAACGGCTGCTAGAAAAGGTGTTGGCAACCAGCACGGAATCGGGCGCCATAATTTGCTTTACCTCTTCCAGAAATTCTCTGGTCAGCAGGTGCTCAGGAATGTAGTCACCGGTAAATGCGTCCAGCACGATGTAGTCATATTTCCGATCGGCCAGACCAGCTCGCTTGATGAATATGCGCGCGTCGATGACCGACACCTTCATGTTGTCGTTTTCTTCGAAGAAGAAATAATCCTTTGCTACGTTAACTACTGCCTGGTCGATTTCAACCACGTCGATCTGCGCCTCGGGATACATATCGCTGAGCGTCAAAGGAATCGATCCACCCCCCAGCCCGGCTATCAAAATTCGTTCAGGATCAGGCCTAAGTAATAAACCGGCAAAAGTCATGCGGGTATAACTAAATACCAATCGATCGGGGTCGCTGACATCGACACAGGTCTGATTTCTGTCACCACGACGGACATTAAAAACCAGACAGCGTCGATCGCCATTCTGCTCCACCGTAATGTCACGATACAGAGAACGTTCTCGGTGCAGGGTTTCTGCAAACGTCGGCGATGAGATGAGCGCGGCAAACAGCAGTGCCACCCATGCCAACAACCCGCGATCTTTATGTCTGCTTTTCATAACGCTGAACTCGAGACTTTGCGGTGCTGGCGTTTAACAAATAGTTAACCAATAAAATAATACAGCCGGCAGCAATCAAGGCGACTATCGATCCCCATAAGATCTGATTCACTTCGAACCACAAGACGAAGTAGAAACTGGTGCCCAGAGTACCAGCGGCGCTGCCAAGCGTTGAGACAAAGAATAACTGCCCGGCCATGTGGCCACTGTGCTCCTGTGTCTCCACCAGCAGCCTCACCGAATAGGGAGAAATCATGCCGAGAATGCTGGTGGGCACAAAATACAGGATGACTGAGGCCAACAGTGACCCGTATCGCGGGTCTTCTACGGCAATAAAAATGGGCTCCATGATGAAGTCGGCGAACAGGATAACAGGTAAACAGAACACCGCAGCCGCAATGAAGAACATGGCATAGGTGACTGCGTTAGGGTTGCGGATAGACAGCCTGCCGCCTATCAGATAACCAAACGCCAGTGCCAACATGAAGATGGTAATGACGCTGCCCCACACCAACAGGCTACCGCCGAAATAGGGCGACATGATGCGTGCACCCAGCATCTCTACCGTCATGATACAAAAGCCGCTAACGAAGGCCATGCCAATGATGACGTTTTTAGGCAGAGATCGAGCCTGTGGCTTATTCACTTTTTTACCCATTGCCGCCAATACTCATTTCATTAGTAGTAAAACTAACACTGTACACCGCGCAATTAAAAGCTTTTGACGATTAACCGTCCTGTGGACACGGTATCTGAATCACAGGTCGGCTTGCTGTCGGGCTCCCAGATGGCGGCCGCCATCGAGTGCAATAATCTGGCCCGTCATATACTTGGAGGCATCCGCGGCAAGAAACAGCGCCAGGCCCGCCATATCTGTCGGTCTGCCGATTCTTCCCAGCGGGTTCTCGCTTTCGATTCTGTCTCGAAATTTGCTCAGCGTGTATTTCATCATCTGGCTTTCAAAAGCACCCGGTGCGATTGCATTCACGTTGACACATTTTGGCCCTAGACGCACCGCCAGGTTTTTAGTGAGGAAATGTACCGCTGCCTTGCTGGCACCATAGGCGAAATTATCTTGCGTGGATACCCGCAGACCATCGATAGAACCGATGTTGATGACGCGACTGGGATTTTCGGGTGTCGCATCCTGGCGCAGTAGCGGCATAAAATCACGTATCAGCATGAAGATCGCTTTGACATTGATATTCATTACCTTGTCATAACCCTCCTCGGGATACTCTTCAAAGCTCGCTCCCCAGGCCGCTCCCGCGTTATTGACCAGAATATCTATCTTGTTCTCGCGAGATTTTATGGCATCGACAAAACCATCACGCCCAGCTTGCGTGGACAGGTCTGCAGGCAGGGCGATACAGGTCCCATTGGCCGACAGTTCTTCGGCAGTCGCTAAACAGGCTTCGGCTTTACGCGCAGTAATATAGGTCTTAACACCATTCTCGACAAATCCTTGCGCAATCATCTTGCCGATGCCGCGCGAACCACCTGTCACTATGGCTATCTTACCGGCAACAGAAAAAAGATCACTTATTTGAAATGACATCGCTGGCTCCTTTAATTACGGTTAACTTTTGTTATTGACCATTCTTACTCGATAGCGCGAGCGGCACCGCGGCTAGACTTTGACCGCCCCGCTCATTATTAGTTCGCACATCTGTTGCAAGATGTGAGTCTTCTTAATCATTCCTGCAAAGCGCTGGTCTTGGGTTAGTCCATGATAATAGCGATAGTAAATTTGTTGACCAATCACCCCCAGCCGAAACAGGCCGAAACAATAATAGAAAGGGAAATTCCCTACCGAGAGTCCTGTTTGCTGTTGAAAGCGCTCGATGATTTCTATGCGAGTCGGTGCTCCATCGATATCACTGGGCATGTTGCGATATTCTCTAAAAAAATCCGGATCATCCTTTTGCACCCAATACCCTAGCGTACAACCCAGATCCATCAACGGATCGCCCACAGTCGACATCTCCCAATCCAGCACCCCAATCAATTGCAGCGGGTTCTCTACCGAAAAAATGACATTGTCCATCTTATAATCATTGTGAATTACGCTGGCTTTGCCGCTCTCGGCGGGCATGTTGTCATGCAACCATTGCATGGTCTCATCACAATTCGCGGTATCCGGCGTAACCGCATCCGCCCAGCGTCGACACCAGCCTTCTACCTGCCGTTTGACATAACCCACTGGTTTGCCAAACTTATCCAGACCGGCCGCAACTAGATCGACCGAATGCAGCTCCCCCAGCACGTCAAAGAAATTAAAAAGCTGCTGACGTATTTGCGCCGGAGTGTGATTGAGGCTCTCTGGATAGGTACGTCGGATCACCAGGCCTTCGATATAGCTCATCAGATAAAAGTCACAGCCGATCACTTCGTGATCGTCACAGAAATGAATCGGCACCGGACCATAGGGGAAGACATTTTTCAGTGCCGAAAGAATCGTGAACTCACGGGACATGTCATGCGCCGACTTGACCTTACTCCCAAAAGGCGGACGCCGCAGCACCCATTTATCGTCACCACTGATGAGCAGGTAAGTGAGATTGGAGAAGCCTCCAGGAAACTGCTTGACCTCAATTGCCTTAACCTTGCCGCCTAAGACCGGTTCCAGATATTGGATGAGGCGATCCATTGGCAGCTCTTCGCCTGCTCGGATACTCCCCGGTCTGTCGACTAAATCATTCGCCTTCACCATTACTTCCCGTTGGTTACCTGTAAGTGATCATATGCTGTAACTCGGCTCTTTCCAGGTGTGCAATGTTATTGAATTGTATGAGCGATAGCTTGCCGTTGCCGTATTTCACCCGCGTCACCGAGCTGTTATGCACCATCCAGTTAGTGCTGATGACTTGCTCATCGGGAAATTGTAATACCCTTTGCAGGGCCAAGGCTATTACACCGCCAGATGTGGAGATCAAGACCCGACTGCCATCGCGGTGTCGCTGCATGATCTCATCGATTACCGAATGTACCCGATGCTGAAAACCAACCCAATACTCAAACCTGGCGTCATCGGTTACTGGTTGCAACTCGTTGGTTAACCATTTGGCGGTGGCCACTTCGAAAAGTTGTTGAAACAATTTGGGATCATCTACCGGCCATCTTGGCACCGGATTGAGCCCTTCTTCAGCATGACTATGCAGCAAGGCCTGAATTAATGCATCGCCGTTGTACTCGTTTAGTGACGGGTTTTCGACCGCTTGACGCGGTTGGCCTTTGACCAGAGAGAGTAATTCGTCGGCGGTTTCTCTTTGCCGAAGCAGGGTTCCACTGTAGATACAGTCAAACTGCTCACCGATCTCATGCCAGTGTTGTGCCAGGATGCGAACTTGCTCGACACCACAGTCACTCAGTTTATCGTAGGCAGCCTTGCCGAATGAAGCCTGTCCATGACGAACGAAGATTAATTCACTCATTATTGTTAGATTTTAAAGCGAAGCAAAGCGTGCGGTATGGTAATCGGTGTTACCAAACATGACATCCAGCGCGGTGACACGTTTGAACAAGTGGCCGACATCGAGCTCTTCAGTCATGCCAATACCGCCATGAATCTGAATAGCATCCTGACCCACATTGCGAATGGCCTTTCCTACTCGGCTCTTGGCCGCAGAAACTGCCTTCATTTTCTCAATGTCATTCTCATCGCTATCCAGTTTCATCGCCGCCATGACAACGATGGATCGTGCCAGCTGACATTCTATAAACATATCTGCCATGCGATGCTGTAGTGCCTGAAAGGTGCCAATAGCCGAGCCGAATTGTTTACGGACCTTGCTGTATTCCACGGTTTTCTGCAACAACGCTTCCAGGGCACCGACCGCCTCGGCGCTCACACCCACGGTCGCTCGATCGATAACCATTTCCAGTGCAGGCAGCGCCCCACCAGCGTTCCCCAGCCTGGCAGTGGTGGCAACTACAACCTTATCGAAGGTAATTTTTGCGGCTCTCTTGCCATCGACATTGGCATAACTCTGGATGGCAACACCTTTCGCATTGGCATCCACCAGATAAATAGAAATTCCTTCTCTATCGGTGTCTGCGCCAGATTCTCTGGCGACTACTAGAAGAATTTGCGCGTTATCACCATTGAGAACATTTATCTTGGTGCCGGTAATCGTTACCGAATCACCTTCCACTGTGGCAGTGGTCTTGACGTTGGCCAGATTGTAACGACTATTGGTTTCGGCATAAGCACAAGCTAACTGCAACTTCCCTTCCATGATTTGAGGAATCAGTTCTGCCTTCTGTGCTGTATCAGCCAGCTCGCCGATCAACCCTCCGCACAATACCGCCGTCGGCGTGAAAGGCTCAACCAGTATCGCCTTGCCAAATTCTTCCATCATCACCGTCAAATCGACAACCGATCCCCCGAAACCTCCATCGGCTTCGTTGAAGGGAACAGTTAACCAACCTAAATCAGCAAACAATTGCCAATTCTCTTCACTGTAGCCGCTGTCACTGGCAATTATTTTATTGCGTGTATCGAAACCATAACTTTTCTGAACAAACTTCTGCACACTGTCCTGCAGCATCTTTTGCTCTTCTGTGTACGAAAAATCCACTAATAAACCTCTTACAAATATCGATGGGGTGGGTCTAAACCCCTGCTACTTACAAGCCCAATACAGCTTTGGAAATAATATTTCGCTGAATTTCATTGGAGCCACCAAAGATGCTCAGTTTGCGATTGTTGAAATAAGTCAGCGCGGAAGCAGCCGCTGTACCCGGCCCTAATGGTTCACCCTGAAATCCCTCTTCGAATTGTTCGGGCACGAAGGGCAAGCAATGGTAAGCGGCCAGTTCCACGAATAGCTCATCCATTTCTTGCGCCAACTCAGTGCCAACAATCTTCAAGATCGAAGATTCCGGTCCCGGTGCCTTGCCGACACTCAGTGCAGCCAGAGTGCGGAGTTCTGAATATTCCAGAGCCAGTAATTCAATTTCAAGTGCCGCCAGCTTATTCTTAAATACGGCGTCGTCCATCATGGTATTGCCATGACCATCGTCGGTGTCCATCGCTATCTGCTTCAAGGCTCGCAGGCGCCGCTTGCCTCTTGGTACGCCGGCAATGTTGGTGCGTTCATGGGTGAGCAACATCTTGGCGTAAGTCCAGCCTTTGTTCTCTTCACCGATGAGATTATTCGCCGGCACCCGTACATCATC
>JADFOC010000100.1 GCA_022563075.1 Pseudomonadota bacterium | reverse complement strand
ACCGATATATTTGGGAGCACCCTGCCGGGCATTGTCGATACCTCCTTCGCCGCCACCTATGTGGTGATGATCAGCGCCTTCAATATGGTAGGACGATTTATCTGGGCCAGTGCCTCCGACTACATCGGCCGGCGCAATACCTATTGGATCTTCTTCGTGCTCGGCATCGCCCTGTATCTTTCGGTGCCGTTTACGGCGCAGCAAGTCAGCGTGAATCCATCGGTGGTGTGGTTAATCTACTTCTACGCCGCCACCATGATTATTTTCACCATGTACGGGGGCGGCTTTGCCACCATACCGGCCTATCTTGCCGATATGTTCGGCACGCGCTACGTCGGCGGCATTCATGGGCGCCTGTTGACCGCCTGGAGCACGGCCGGGGTACTGGGTCCACTGGCGATTACCTCGCTGCGTCAGAACTCCATACAAAATGCTATCGAGGACTTGATGACCAAGATTGACCCTAGCGCTTTTCTTGCCCAATTTGGCGCACCGGTGGATCAACTCGAAATTCTGATTGCACAAAATTCCGTGACTATTTCGCGACTGATGGAGATAGTGCCTGCGGGCACCATCGATCCCACCAGTGGCCTCTACAATTCCACCATGGTGTTGATGGCTATGTTACTTGGGATTGCTTTAGTCAGTAACGCACTGATACGACCGGTGGATGCGCGCCATCATATTGTCGAGGACTCAGCTAGCCAATAGCTGTGAAATTTCGCCAGGTTCGGGGAATCGATGTGTGTCGTGTTTGCAAAACAGCCGCTTGCCATCCTGGATCACATCGAAGACTCCACCACCCCCTGGGATCAGCGTTGCAGTAATACCAGTGGCGCTTACTATCTCGGCCGACACACGGTCGGCTTCCGGTTTGTAGTCTCAAGCCGTGCAGTAGGTTATCTCAATAGTCATGTGGTGTTGTCCGGTTATTTTTGAAATTCATAGATCGAGCCCAGCTTCAGTAGCCCCGTCAAGCTATCCAGCGCTGTGCGTGACTCTATCAATAGCGCCGGGTCTTTCAAATCTTCTGGTGCTAGAGAATCAC
This sequence comes from Pseudomonadota bacterium, assembly GCA_022563075.1. GTDB lineage: Bacteria > Pseudomonadota > Gammaproteobacteria > Pseudomonadales > Pseudohongiellaceae > UBA9145. The sequence continues at coordinate 7,029 of JADFOC010000100.1, read as the reverse complement.
GGTAATGATTCTCGATCCAATGTTTTAGCTCACTATACAATTCATCGTCAAGAAATACCCGGGCCCTGGTCGCTGCAATCTGTGCATCGGTCATCACCACTCTCAAACGCAGACAGGCCGGTCCGCCGCCATTGTGCATGCTCTGTTTCAAGTCAAAGTAGATGACTTGCTCTATCGCCGCATGATCGGATTGCAATCGATCCAGATAATTTTTTACCCTCGGTGTTGCTTCACACTCGGCAGGAACGATGATTGTACTCCCTGCATGACCCGGTTGCGTGATGAGTTGAGAATTAAACAGATAGGACGCAACAGCTTCTTGCAGTGAAATATCAGCTTCTGCAACCTCAATATAATCCAGGCCCTCGCCACCGATGGCCGTATCGAGTCGACTCCGGACATCAGCAGTATTTAGAAAAGCCTTTTCATGATAGAACATTAATTGCCGATTACCCACGGCGATTACATCGTTATGAAAAACACCGGCATCGATGACCGCCGGATTTTGCTGGACCATGACGGTCCTGTGGGCAGATAAGCCATGGTTGCGCGCGATCGCCTGGGACGCTTCCAGTGTCTGTCGCGCCGGATATTTAGCCGGTCTTACTGCTGGCTTTTCTACAGAAGCACCATAGACAAACAATTCGACACCCGGACCGCCATAGTCTGAACAAAAACGTGTGTGGTTGGCGGCACCCTCGTCGGAGAAAAGTGGTCCCGCCGGTAGTGCCGGATGATGACAGTAGCCCTCTCCCTGGAAAATAGCTTGCAGCACCGCGCTAGTGATTTCCACTTCGATCGAGCGATGAAACATGCTGTTCAAATTGGCTGGGGTAATGTGTGTGTTACCGTCTTCGGTATCGGCGAACGGTGAGATGGTAGCGGCGTTGGCCACCCACATCGAAGAGGCAGATGTTACCGATGCCAACAAGGTCGGCGCCTGGTTCGCCACCTTTTCCAGTAGCTGCGCTTCGCTATTGCCATTGAAGCCGAGCCTGCGCAGAGTCGGTAGATGTGGCCGCTCATGTGGAGGCAATACCGCCTGCCGCAGGCCCAGGCGCCGCAGTGACATCATTTTTTCCAGCCCCTGCAAGGCAGCCTGCCTGGGAGACGATGTCGAACCACCGTGTGCATTGGAGGCGACATTACCAAATGCCAGACCCGCGTAGTTATGCGTTGGTCCAACCACACCATCGAAATTAACTTCGAAACTATTCACCAATAAACACCTGGGTCACAAGGCAATGCCCGGAGCCAATTGCTTGGGTAACTCAATCTTGTCGCTTAGCATACTGGCCATGGGATAGGCGCTATAATCTGCCGCATAGAAGGCCCCGGGGCGAAAGTTGCCGCTTGCACCGATGCCACCAAAGGGAGCGGCACCACTGGCACCGGTAAGGGGACAATTCCAGTTTACGATGCCGGCACGAATCAGTTGAGAAAAATGTTGCCAGACCGACTCGCTATCACTGAGTAGCCCGGCGGCTAAACCATAAACCGTCTGATTAGCCACGACCATCGCTGCATCCATGTCGTCGACCCAGATTAGTTGCAGTAGCGGACCGAAACATTCTTCGTCATTCAGATTAACCACCTTAGTCACATCCACAATACCAGGACTGACAAACGGGCGTTGCTGGTCGAGCCGGTGAAGCGCCAGCAGTTTGTTCGCACCTGCAGCAACCAGTGAGTGCTCCACTGCCATCACCTGCTCAGCCGCTCTATTCGAAATGAGTGGCCCCATGAAACAATCATCGTCTGCGCCTACTTTAATACTGGCGGTTGCCTGCCTCAATTTTTCCAGCAGAGTCTGATTGGCTTGGTTGCGCACCAGGATTAGTCGTCTGGCGCAGGTGCAACGCTGGCCAGAAGAAATGAACGCCGACTGGATAACGGCGTAGACTGCGGCCTCGACGTCGACCACCTGCTCTATCACCAGTGGATTATTACCGCCCATTTCCAGTACCAGCATTTTGTCCGGTTTGCCAGCAAATGATTGGTGCAGCGCCTTTCCGGTTTTCGAACTGCCGGTGAACAAAAGTCCGTCGAGCAAGGGAGCCTTGGCCAGCAACTCGCCGGTTTCACTTCCGCCCTGCACCAGATTCATAACACCTGCCGGCAAGCCTGCATCATTCCAGCATTGCATCATTAATTCGCCAAACCGCGGAGTCAGCTCGGAGGGTTTGAAGACGATTGTATTTCCGGCCAGCAAGGCGGGAATGATGTGACCATTGGGCAGGTGACCGGGAAAATTGTAAGGGCCCAGTACGGCAAACACACCAAGTGGTCGATGGGTTAACTGCAATTGCATATTATTGTTTTCAGAATGATGGCTGCCAGTGCGTTGCTGATAGGCTTTAACAGAGATCGTTGCCTTCGCAATCATAGTGGCTATTTCGGTTTTGCTTTCCCACAATGGCTTGCCAGTTTCTTCATGTATCGCCTTGGCAAGCAATTCTTCTCGCCGCTTAACAATGGCAACAAAACTCAGCACATAGACATGACGCTGATCAAAACTTAATGTTCGCCAGGAATGAAATGCGGCGGCGGCAGACTCAGTGGCCAGTTGTATTTCTTTCTGACCAGCCGCATTGCCCTGCCACAGACGCTCGCCAGTGGCCGGGTTTTCAGAGGTAAATTGTGCACCCGTAGCTTCAATCCAGGCGCCATCGACAAAGTGTTGCTGGGTTAATTCATGCATACGCTCACCTGATCTGTAACAAGCTAACTTCAGAGCCACGCTCCACTCCCAGGGCCTTGGCATCATCGGCAGAGATTGACAATTCGCCATTGTCCATGCGTGTGACTTTGCCAAGCACCAGTCGATACTCGGGTAGCGTGCGATTGCTGAGTATGCACAGCGGCTGCTCATTCCACTGTGGAAGATTCGTGTTGAAGGATCCAATTATTCCTGTTGTCGTTTCTTTTATCGAAGCTATATTGTCACGCTCGCATTCCATCACCGGACCCGCATCAAATATATCGATAGTGCCCTGGTATTTGAAGCCTTCCTTTTCCAATAATCTCTTAGCCGGGGCCGAATCCTTATGCGGCTTACCGATGACTTCCACCGCATCTTCTGCCAACAATTCCAGGTAAACCGGAAAGCGAGGCATCAAGTCTGAAATAAACTGGGAACCATTAACCGCACTGATGAAGTCAGCCTTCTCGAAGGGAAGGTTAAAAAATTTCTTACCAAGGTGTTGCCAAAACGGAGAATTTTCATTGATATCCAGCCAACCGCGTATCTCGGCAAAAACAATATCACTAAACCGCTCGGGAAAATCACTCATGAACAGATAGCGACTGCGTGACAAAAACTGTCCGACAAAGTTCTTACGAAAATCCGGCATGACAAAGAGCGAAGTGAGCTCCGTCTCACCGGTAAAATCATTAACCAGATTAAGTACATTACTGGTCACGCGAATGTCTAGTTCCTGCGAGGCTTTTACATGTTTCGATAATTTGTAGTTATAAAATGGGCGGGTAAGACCGACACCGGCGTGAATGCCAGCGGTGCCGACAATTCTCCCGCTAACGGGCTCTTCCATGACCAGCAAATAAACCGACTCGGTGGCCTGACTGGGTGTGGAGGCAAAACTCTCGACGGTGAGTTGAAGCTTCTTCTCCCAGGTGGATTGATCGACCGGCATGGAAGTCATGCCAGCGGGCAACATCGCGGAGAGTTTCAACAGTGCCGACAGGTCATCTGGTCGAGCGGTGCGAATGATCATTTTACCACCTGTTCCCCTGCCCGCAGCTGCTCACCCGCACTGGCTAATCTATTGAGTAATAAGAAACTCAACTGAGCCCGCTGCGTGAGACTATCGATCAGCATAAATTCCTTTTCTGTGTGGATATTGCCGCCCAGCACGCCGAGCGTATCGATATTAGCTAATCCGGCCGCCGCGAGATTATTGCCATCGCAACACCCCCCGGTGTCCTTGAATCGCAGATCGATATCCATGGTATGCGCACAATCGATAGTCCAGTCCATCAGCAACTGGTTCGCCGCTGAAATGGCTTTAGGAGGACGAGTGAAGCCACCTGACAACTCCATGCGAATGCCTTCTGAGCACTCACAGTCTTTGACAATCTGTTGCAGAGTGGCAGCAATAACCTGCTGATCTTCCGGCAGTTGGCAGCGAATATTGAATTGGCAGACTGCTTGGTCCGGCACCACGTTAAATGCTTGTCCCCCTGAAATTCGAGCGATGTTGACGGTGATGCCCCGCTGGATATTGGTAAGGCTGGCTAACTGCAGCATGGCATCTGTCAGCGCCATGATGGCGTTGCGACCTGAACTAAATTCGCGACCGGCGTGGGCCGATTGACCATGAGCAACCAGGGTAAAATTACCGCTACCCTTACGTGCACCGGCCAGAGTGCCATCTGCCAGGGCAGGTTCATAAATCAGGCCGGCATGGGCTTGTTGTGCGGCCGCTTTCAGCACGTGGGACGAACCCAGGGAACCGGTTTCTTCGTCCGAATTGAGGATGACCTGCCAACCCAACTGATCCGATGTCTGTGATCGCTCGAAAGCCTCGAGTGCGGTCAACATCACCAACAGCCCGCCCTTCATATCGGCGACGCCTGGCCCGGTAACTGTGTGCTGATCTATCTGCTGGGGTACTTGAAAAGTATGATCGCGGGGAAAAACCGTATCCATGTGACCGCACAGCAATACTTGGAAGGGTGCGGATTTTCGTTTGCTGAAAGAGAGAATCTTGCCGTAGCGTTCTGTAGTTGCTGAACCTTGGTGATCCACTCTTTCGATATCGTGTGAATCCAGCACTTCTACGGTGTCCGCCAAGGGAGCAAACAAGGACGAAAATTCTTCGGCTACACGCGTGAGGCCTGCAAGATTATGGGTTCCCGAATTAATCGCCGAAAGTTGCATCGTTTGTTCAAGCATTATGTCGCTTTGACTTTCAATCCAGTGACAGGGTTTCTGCACAATCACCTTATTCACCTTGTAAGTCCTGCAGGGTTTCCGCAAGAATATGTATGCTTTTCGCCAAATCATCATCGCTGACATTCAAGGGTGGTAACAGACGAATCATGTTGTCCCCCGCCTTGCCCACAATAAGATGCCGGTTACGCAGCTCGCCCAGAAGCTCAGTATTGGGGATCTCACATTTGAGCCCAATCATCAGACCCATGCCGTGTACCGATTTGATCAGTGCCGGGAATCGCGCCACCAGCTGCTGCAGTTGCGCAAACAGATACTCGGCTTTACGCGCCACTTCTTCCAAGAGGCCTGGCGCCAGTACCAGGTCCATTACTGCATTGGCGACTGCCATCGCTAACGGGTTGCCGCCAAAGGTGCTACCGTGAGAACCAACCACCATTGTCTCTCCTATCGCTGCCGTGGTGAGACAGGCGCCGACGGGAAAACCACCTCCCAGTCCTTTCGCCAATGCCATCACATCGGGGGTTATGCCATAGCATTGATGGGCAAAGAGCTTGCCGGTGCGACCAATGCCACACTGCACCTCATCGAACATCAACACTAAATCCTGTTCATCACAGAGGCTTCTTACCGCACCGATAAATTCTTTCGAGATCGGCCTGATACCACCTTCACCCTGCACCGGCTCAAGCACGATTCCCGCGGTATTTTTATTGATGGTACTGCGCAAAGATTCGAGGTCTTCCCATTCGGCCTGGTCGAAGCCATAGTCCAGTGGAATGAAGGCCTTCATGTGGGATGGATTTCCAGCTACAGCCAGGGCTGCTAATGTCCTGCCATGAAAACTATCGCTGAATCCGATGATTCGATAGCGCTCAGAATTTCCCTTCGCCGCTTGATAGGCCCGAATCGATTTAATTCCGGCTTCCATCGCCTCGGTACCGGAATTGGCAAAAAAAACACAATCGGCAAAGCTGTTTGCAGTAAGACGTGACGCCAATCGCTCGGCCGCTGGAATTCTGAATGTGTTGGAAACATGCCAGAGCTTTTTTGCCTGTTCGGTAACGGCGGTTACCAAATGGGGGTGTGCATGTCCAAAACTGTTAACCGCAATACCTGAAAGAAAATCCAGATAAGCGATGCCCTCTTCGGTAACCAGCTCACTGCCGCGCCCATGAGTAAAAATGAGCTCCTGTGGCGGAGCATAGTTGGGCCACAGGGCAGCTCTTGGATTCAATTGGACCGAGGACGGCGATTCAGCGCCATTGCCTAAATCTGTCACTGTTTACTCCTCACGAATATAATTTAGTACACTAGCGTAGCAAGAAGCCTGCCGAAGGTGCTCTCTATCTCCTTCTGTTTGATAAATAAGATGTTTTTATAGGATGATATATCCGAATTATATTCGGCTGTGACTCTCATAGGGGTCTAATCCACTGTTTCTAAACGGGAAAAGGGCTTATGACAAATCTAAAAATCGACAAGATTGACCTCAAAATCCTGGACACGCTGCAGAAAGACGGACGCATCACTAATCAGGATCTGGCGCAGCGCGTTTGTCTGTCTCCAAGTTCCTGTCTACAACGAGTAAGAAGACTGGAACGGGAGAAGGTGATTCGCTCCTATCACGCGCATCTGGATCTTACCGGTATCGCTCGACATATCATGTGCATCGCCACGGTTTCATTAAAAAATCACACGCCGGAAGAGTTCAAGGCATTTGAGACTCTAATAGCATCCATACCAGAAGTGTTAGAGTGCTACACCGTCAGTGGCGAATCTGATTTTTTCGTGCGGATTATCTGTGCGGATATGAATCGCTATGTCGCAATAAATGATCAGCTGGTGGGCTCGAGCAGCAATCCAGTCAATATCAATACCTATGTTGTGATGCAAGAAAATAAGCGATTCGAAGCCGTCGAATTGCACACCTTGCTGAGTGATACTTAGTTTAATCGCGGCCTCAAATATCCAAAGAATTCCTAGGGCACCTCTGAACAATGCAGTAATGTCTCAGCGGGTCCTGAAGCGTTCAGTTGCAAGGCACGCTTCGCAGGCAATGGCCTTAGTCCTTGTCAACAAGTGTAACGCCGCAAATGAGCGCTTCAGGACCCGCC
>JADFOC010000099.1 GCA_022563075.1 Pseudomonadota bacterium | reverse complement strand
AGATAACACATGATTGGGTTTGTATTTCGCCGATGCACAACCTCAGTTCCAATATTCAACCTATTCCTTGAGTCACAGTGGTCGCAACCTGGAAATTCCACCGGGCGTCGCGGAACACAAGATGAGCGCGTCCTATGTATTCGAAGACGAAATCCTGCTACACGGTCTACGTCCCCACATGCATTATCGAGGCAAACACATGCGTTTCAGTGTCATTTACCCCGACGGCACCAAGGATGACATCATCAATGTGCCTGATTACAATTTCGCCTGGCAGCCAACCTATCGTTTGTCTGAACCCATGTTGTTACCTGCCGGTTCCCGGGTAATGATCGAAGGAGCTTTTGACAATTCTCAATACAATCTCGGTAATCCAGATCCTGCAGCGGTGGTTCGTGGGGGTGCCCAGAGTTGGGATGAAATGTTCATTGGCTACTTCTCCTATCACAAGACAAGTAAGCATTAGTAACCGGGTAGATTCGATCTAATAAGGGCCATCCGTTATACAGTGTCCCTTATAATGCAGGCAGGGCTGCAATTTCTGCCAATCCTGCGAGGGCGGAATACAGCACGCAGAATTTCAAATTGTTACAAAAAGTAATCATAGTTTGTGACTATTTCTGCTTACTTTAGTTTAAAATTGATTGGTTCAAGCATTGCCAACGAATTTTCGGAGAGTCGAGCTATGAAAAAACTGTATCGCTTAGGGATTGCGGTTCTAACCGGTGTTCTGTCTAGCACAGCCTTCGCTGTAGCAGATAGAATCGGTGATTTTGCCCTGTTGGACAGCGATGGTGAGTTCCACCAGCTGAGTCGTTATCGTCATAAGCAAGCCCTGGTATTAATGTCCTTCGATAATTCCTGTGCTTCTATTGACGCTTCGGTCTCGCAGTTTCAGGCAATGCAAGCCGATTGGGCAGAGCGAGGAATTGTCTTTGCTTTCATCAACTCTTCCACCGAATCCGATATCGAAGTTATTCGCGCTGCCAAAGCAGAACGCGGCATTGAGTTACCAATTTTATTGGACGTCGGTCAACTGGTGTCTGAAACTTTGAATCTGACCAAAGCCGGCGAAGTCGCCATTCTTGACCCAGAGCGATTGACCATCCTGTACCGCGGCCCGATGCACGACGGTGTCGCCCAGACGCTGGCCAGCGAGATCGCAGGTACGGTCGACAGCACCACAGTCTTGGCAGCCGCCGGTTGTGATCTGAGCTTTCCAGCGCAAGCAGAACTTGCGGGTGCAGCCCCGGATTATTCTTCAGAAGTGGCGCCAATCATCGTCGAGCAATGTGCTATCTGTCACCGTGAAGGCGGCATCGGTCCGTTCGCATTGGACAGTCATTTGATGCTGCAAGGCTGGTCACCAATGATTCGTGAAGTATTGTTGACTAAGCGTATGCCACCGACACAGATCGATCCCAATATCGGTCACTTCAGCAATGCCCGCTATCTGACTGTAGACGATCTGCAGACGCTGGTGCATTGGATTGATGCTGGTTCCCCTCGAGGAACTGGTGCGCTCGATCCTTTGACACAGGTGGAATTTGCAGATCGGCGCGCCTGGCAATTAGGCGAGCCCGACTATGTCATCACTGCACCGAAAATGGAAATTCCAGCCACTGGGGTTTTAGACTACATTAGTGTAAACGTGGATCTGCCGTTCGAAGAAGACAAGTGGGTTAAAGCGGTTCAATTTATCGCTGGAGACCCGTCAGTGTTGCATCACCTACTGGCCTATGTGACGGCACCGGCTGAAAATTTCGACGGTGGTGAAGCAAATACCCGCTCGGTCGCACGTCGATTCCTCGAAGGCTACGCGCCGGGCAAAGTAGATGCGATGACATTCCCTGAAGATACCGGTGTGCTTATTCCCGTCGGCCATAAGCTCTCGATGCAGTTCCACTTCACTACCAACGGCAGAGCAACCACGGACGAAACCATACTTGGTTTATACATGCACGATGAACCACCGACCTATGAGAACTTTACTCGCTCAGTATCCGGTCAGTTTCGAATTCCTGCTTTTGCACAGGATCATGAAGCATCCGCTAGGTATGTTTTTCAGGAAGATGTAGTGGTCACTGGTCTGCGTGCGCACATGCATTTCCGCGGCAAAGACATGAAATTCAGTGCCGAGTTACCCGATGGCAGCTTGCAAGAATTACTGAGCGTGCCAAATTACAGCTACGCCTGGCAGCCCACCTACTTGCTCGAGGAGCCCATACTATTACCGGCCGGAACCACGGTACATGTAACAGGGGCATTCGATAATTCTGAATATAATCCCGCCAATCCGGACCCAAGTCGGGAACTTACTTTTGGTCTGCAGAGCTGGGACGAAATGTTTATTGGTTACTGGACTTATCACTCAGCTGAGCCAACCAACTAGGTTTGCCTGCAACGGCGCCACAATAAATCCGACTACTGTGGAGTGGTCGGATTTTTTTTGATTTGTAAATCAAGCTGTTAAACAGGAAAACCCAGACCATAGTAGGCATTATTGCTGGTCACTGTGATTGTGTCACCAGCGAGTAACTTGCTATGATGAGTCCACGCAAGCTCATAATAATAAATTCGGAGTACGCTTCATGCCCTCGATATTTATAGTCCTTTTTGGTCTGGTTGGTTTTGGATTTGGATGGTTTGTTTATTCCAATTTCATTGCCGGAAAGATATATCGACTCGATCCTGAGTATGTCACTCCAGCCCATCGATTCAACGATGGTATCGACTATGTGCCGACCAATAAATATGTACTATGGGGGGCTCACTTCACTGCGGTCGCGGGTGCTGCACCCATTATTGGTCCAGCCATTGCCGTCTATTTGGGTTGGGTGCCGGCGCTGCTATGGGTAACACTGGGCTCTATCTTTTTTGCCGGCGTTCACGACATGGGAGCGCTCTGGGCAAGTAACCGACATGGGGCAAAATCGATTGGTGCGCTTACCACTAGCGTTGTGGGCAAGCGTGCAAGTGCCCTGTTTATGGTAATAATATTTTTGTTATTGGTATTGGTTAACGCGATGTTTGGCACCATCATCGCCACCGATATGGTTGAGTATCCATCTGCGGTTTTTCCAGCCTGGGCTGCTATTCCAGTGGCTATTGCCATCGGGGTGTTGATTCGCAAGAAATTTAATTTGCTGCTTATTTCTATAGTCGGTGTGGCAATTCTCTATTTCACCATTTATGTAGGCTCCGTTATGCCGCTGGAGTTGCCGGGTGATATCTTTGGACTGGGACCGAATGGCAACTGGATTATTTTACTGTTTATCTATGCGGGCATCGCCTCCATGCTGCCAGTGTGGCTGTTGCTACAACCACGCGACTATATTAATGGAGCACAGTTAGTACTCGGCTTATTGATACTTTATACGGCGGTATTTATTACCATGCCCGATGTGACTGCGCCTGCTTTTAACACCAACCTCGCTGAAGGTACACCACCGATAATTCCGATTCTTTTTGTGACCATTGCCTGTGGTGCATTATCAGGATTTCATGGCATCGTCTCTTCGGGAACCAGTTCTAAACAACTCAATAACGAAAAAGATGCACGCTTTGTCGGTTATCTCGGTGCTCTCGGTGAGGGCTCGCTCGCCCTTATTACCATCGTCGCTGTGACCGGTTCTCTCTACGCAGCCACTGGCGCCGATTGGAATGCGATTTATTCTGGATTTGGCAGCGGACCGGGGCAGACCGGTTTTATCGACGGTGGTGCCCAGTTGATTTCAATCGGCTGGGGTATTCCAATTGCCTTCGCCGAGACCATGCTGGCTGTAATGGTGGTGTTATTCGCCGGGACCACCATGGATGCCGGACTTCGTTTGCAACGCTACATTATTCAGGAGTGGGGCAATATCTATAGTATTAAGCCGTTGAAGAACAACTATATTTCTACCTTGATTGCCATCGCTGCCTGTCTGGCTCTGGCATTTGGCGTATCAGCCGGTGATTACCCGGGTGATGGTGGCAGACTGATATGGCCGGTGTTTGGTGCCACCAATCAGATTCTCGCCAGCATGACCCTGCTGATAATCTCCATCTATCTAATGCGCTTGGGGCGACCTGCGAAATTTGTGTTAATGCCTATGGTATTTATCCTCTTCTTGGCATTGTGGGCGAGTGGCTGGTACCTTATTGAGCACTTCAGAACTGAACAATGGCCATTGGTTGCAATCGAATTGCTGGTCATGGTCACTAGCATCATGGTGATGCTGGAAGCCTTTTCGGTAATATCAAAAATTAGAAAAGGTGAATCTTTAAATGACAAAGAAGATTCCGATGACGAGGCTGCAGCAACGAGCGATTAAGAGAGGCGGAGTCGTCGTTCATAAAAAGCGACAATCAGAAGCAGGGCAAAAAGGAGCGGTTTGAATATTGTGCCAGGCACAGAATTCTCGCTCCTTTTCTATTCTTCCCTAATTATGATTTAGCGTCAGGTGGCTTATTAACAAGTAATTTCATTGGGCTATATAACGATTAGATTAGATATTCGAGCATGGACAAACAGATCATCCAGGGCAATTTGAGCCCGGCTTCGAGAGCGCTTATCGATGATATTCAAATCTTCGATGAAATAGATTCCACCAACGCGGAATCGCTGCGACAAATTGGATCAGGTAAAACCGGTAGCTGGATTGTGCTGGCTGAATCCCAGTCTGCCGGAAGAGGTCGTCGGGGTCGCCCCTGGCTTAGTGAGAAAGGTGCCGGTATCTATTTGTCCATGGTGCGCCAATTCGAATTAGAAGCCGATGCGCTGCAAGCTCTGAGCCTGGTGACGGCGATCAGTGTGCAAGTGGCGCTGAGTAAGCTTGGTGTTGCAGGGCTGCAACTGAAATGGCCAAATGACGTGCTCCATCAAAAGATGAAACTGGCCGGAATACTACTGGAACTACAGCACCGGGAGCAGACTCTCTATGTGGTATTTGGCATAGGAATCAATGTTGCCCTATCGGCAGAGTTAAGGTTGAAGATCGATCAACCGGTGACTGACCTTAATGAACTCACCGGGACAATCCCCAACAGTAATGACATTGTTGCCGCGGTTATTGATGAGCTGTGTGCAAATTTACAGTTGTTTGTGCGCGATGGTTTTGTAGCTTTCATGGATAAATGGAACGAATTGGATTGTTATCGTAACAGCGACATTGTGGTACAGAATGCTGATCGGCGAACAATTGGGAGATCTCTTGGTGTAGATGAGTCTGGTGCACTAATCGTGCAATCCGCATCTGGTACACAATTAATCAATGGCGGTGAAATTTTTCCTAGCCTGCGTGAATCTCCTGATGATCCTAAATCATGATACTGGAATTCGATGTAGGTAATTCACGGATAAAATGGCGCCAGGTAGATGAGCGACAAGGTTCCGTCATGCGCGAGGGCCATGTTAGTGCTGTCAATCAGCTCATCGCAATGCATGATTCGCACTGCGAACCAACTATGGTGAGAATGTGCAGTGTCAGAGCCGGTGACGTAAATGATCGGATAAGGCAGTGGACCGGCGATACTTGGGGTCTGGAAATCCAGGTTGCGAAAGTAGTTAGAAGCTGTGGTGGCGTTAGCAACCAATATGCTGATCTGAACAAGTTGGGCGTCGATCGTTGGTTAGCGATGCTGGCTGCTTATGCCAGGGCGACGGATTTCTGTGTGATCGTAGACGCCGGTACAGCGGTGACAGTCGATGTAGTCGATGATCGGGGCAGTCATCTTGGGGGCTACATCCTTCCGGGTCTGAAGCTAATGAGCTTGAGTCTGCAAACCAATACGCAGATCAAATTATCTGACGAGACCCCGGAATACTTCTTAGCTCTGGGCCATTCAACCGATGCAGCCGTGCGCAATGGTACACTCATGGCGCTGACCTCCCTGATCGAGCGAGTGGTGCAACCAATCTCGGCGCAGAGTGCTCAAGCCAGGCTGTTTTTTTGCGGTGGCGATGCCGAATTACTGGCCAATAACACCAATGTGGCGGATATCGAAGTAATTCCCGGGTTGGTGCTCGATGGACTGGCCATCGCATGCCCCTACCTGCCTGAGGATTTGGAATAAGCCATGCGTTATATCGCCGTTTTTCTGCTGCTGGCAAACCTTGCTTATTTTGGCTGGAATCAATATCGACCTGGACCATTGGTGGCACCACTAGTGCATGAACAACGGCCACTGCTGAACACCGGGTTGATGCTGATCAGTGAATTCGATGCCCAGGTTGCGGCGCAACAACGAATCAATGAAGAAGCATCGCGACTATGTGCGATTGTTGGTAGTTTTCCCACTGTTGACGAGGCTAAGAGTTTTATCGCCGCGTCTGCGGACCGGGGACTGGGTGCGCGCTTGAATATGACGGGTGAATTAATCCCCCCTCAATACCGGGTATACTTACCACCATTGACTTCCCGCTCAATAGCCACGATAACTTTGGATGGTTTGAGCGAGCGTATTGCAGGGGCTGGCTTGCAGATCGAAACCTACCTGATAACCAGAGGATTACTGGAAAATGCCATCGCTCTCGGTCTATTTGCACGATCAAACAACGCCGCGGTGGTGAGGAATCAAGTGGTAGCGCTTGGATATCGAGTTGAAATCGAGGAAATACCGCAATCTACCGGTGAAATTCAGGTGCAACTTACGCCGCTGGATTCAGCTCAGATTGATAACGTCGAATGGCTAGATTTAGCGGCAGATAGACCCTATCTGAGTCGGACAGAAATTCTCTGCGAAACGATTGCACAAGGGCCTCAATTCCCATAAAATGCCGCCTCTGAATAAAAGAGCCAGAGATATCGACCCTTTGGTGCTCTTTTGGGAGGGGTTCCCGAGCGGCCAAAGGGATCAGACTGTAAATCTGACGCGTAAGCTTCGGTGGTTCAAATCCACCCCCCTCCACCATCTAGAAACCGTATCGGGAGTTGTTTCTAGGAGGCGGGTATAGTTCAGCGGTAGAACCCCAGCCTTCCAAGCTGGTTGCGCGGGTTCGATTCCCGCTACCCGCTCCAACTATTGGGAGCATAGGGGTGACGAGTATTTGCGGGCTAACAGAATAGCTTGGAGCTGGCACTACCAGTACAGCTCGCATAGCTCAGGCGGTAGAGCACTCCCTTGGTAAGGGAGAGGTCTCCGGTTCAAGTCCGGATGTGAGCACCATATTATGCATTAAAGGCACTATCGCTTCTATATATAGGGTCCATATAGAAAGCACTAGAGTCTGATCTAATTTCAACTTGATGGGCTAAGAATAAATAGGGGCAGTCGACCATGGCGAAGCAAAAATTCGAACGAACGAAGGTACACGTAAACGTAGGCACGATTGGTCACGTTGACCATGGCAAGACGACGTTAACGGCAGCGCTGACCCGGGTCTGTGCGGAATCTTACGGTGGCGGTGAGATTAAGAATTTTGATCAGATCGATAATGCCCCGGAAGAGCGCGCGCGCGGCATCACCATTGCGACGTCCCACGTTGAGTACGATTCGGCGGTTCGTCACTATGCCCACGTTGACTGTCCAGGTCACGCGGATTATGTGAAGAACATGATCACCGGTGCGGCCCAGATGGATGCAGCGATACTGGTGGTATCGGCGGCCGATGGCCCGATGCCACAGACACGCGAGCATATCTTGCTGGCACGCCAGGTGGGTGTGCCCTACATCGTGGTGTACATGAACAAGGCAGACATGGTTGATGACGATGAGCTGCTGGAACTGGTGGAGATGGAAATCCGCGAATTATTGGATCTGTATGAATTTCCTGGGGATGACACGCCGGTTATCATTGGCTCGGCATTGAAGGCGCTGGAAGGTGATACGTCTGATCTTGGCATGCCGTCGGTACTGAAGCTGGTGGAGACCCTGGATTCTTACATTCCTGAGCCGGTACGAGATATAGAGAAGCCGTTTCTGATGCCGATTGAGGATGTGTTCTCGATCTCTGGACGGGGGACGGTGGTCACCGGGCGGATCGAGCGTGGGGTGGTGAAGATCGGTGAAGAGATTGAGATCATTGGTATCCGGGACACGGAGAAGACGACTTGCACGGGGGTTGAGATGTTCCGCAAGTTGCTGGATGAAGGCCGTGCGGGAGAGAACGTAGG
>JADFOC010000098.1 GCA_022563075.1 Pseudomonadota bacterium | reverse complement strand
CAGCTCCAACTCTCGAGCATCGAAACCGACCCAGTGTAAAAAAGTGTATTGCAGGAGTATGCATGCAGAGTGGCGCTTTAACGGCCGCAAGGCCGGCACCCAACTCACCTCACCCCTCAAGTTCATGCCCTCAGAGATTACCTCTAATCGATGGTTCAGGCCGTTCAAACTCTACTACTATTAATTTATCAAGCCTGCTATCTAGGCTAATTCACTTGATGCGAGTAGCTGTAACAACACCAGCAATCGCTTAACAGAAGTGGATGCAACCAGCTTATAACAACGAGGTAGCGAAGTTGGAGAAATTGTAATTGATTATTTTTGTGCGCGAGGATTTGTCAGATCATGGAAGGTCAATTTACAAAATTTTATACCCGGCTTTTTTTAGCCGCGGTAGTACTCTGCCATCTCTTGCTTGGAGCGAATTATTCCCAGGCCAATAGCTTTGCCAACATGCAGAGCCAAATCTCAAGCCAATCCGAGAACATTGACGAACTTGAATCGACGCTCGGTCGACATAGCTTTCAGCTGGTAGAGCCGCTACAACATCTGGCGTTGGTTCAATTGCAAGCGAATCGATTCGATGACGCTGAGACTTCAATAGACCGCGCTATACAAATCACGCGACTCAGCGATGGCCTCTTTTCCAACAGACAATACGACCTGTTGCAATTGGCAATTGAGATTAATATTCAACGGCGGGACTGGGACGAAGTTGAAGAACAGTTGGAACATCTCAAATGGCTCGTATCATCTAAGTTTGAAGGTGAGGCCGAAGATCATCTGCACCGGTTTCAGTGGTTAGCAAACACACATTTGCGCGGAACTCTGGACGACAGCGCCGCACGTCGAGGCGGGCATATCATTGCAGCAACTGGCCTAATTGAATCTGCAGTGCAACTGGCCCAACTATCTCCTCAAATGGACACGCTTACCTATGCCCAGTTGCTTTACTCACTCTCACATAAATACTTTATTGAGACTCGAGGTATTCTCGGTGGTGGCAAAACCAGCCATGCCCTGCGCCGTCTCTACCCTCATCGCCAAATATTTGAATCCAGAACGGATGCCATCGCCAAGCGCTATCGGGTCGGTCTGGAGAAACTGGTGATGCTACGTAATGCGTTGGTTAGATCCACTGATTTCAATTTGGAAGCGGTGGCACTGGCAGAGCTTTATATTGCCGATTGGAATCTGGTTTTTAACATGACCGACGACATTAGCGCCGAATACTCGGTCGCCATTAATACATTACGCCGCGCTGGAGTGGCGGAAGAAGATTTAAATCGGTTTTTTGCAGCACCGGTAATTCTACCAAGGCCAGAATTGAAATTGAATTTTAACCAAGCGCTTGCCGATATAGTCGCGACCGAAAGACCAGCCACCAGAAGCGACCCCCGCGACCGGACATTGGCCGCATTGGATCGATCGATGTACCGCTTGAGTTTTATTGAACGCTCAAAATACTTGCCTGGATACGTGCAGGAAATATCGACTTCAGATTTCACCAGCAGAAATCTTGACGACTGGAGTTCACTCTCACTGTCGATGAGAATCGATCCAAATACTAGAGCCACTACCTGGAGCAGTGGTTATCGAAGTAGAAATTATGCCACCGGCACCGACATCCAAGTTCAAAAAGCGCCGCATGAGACGACAAAATTACTAAATTCCGTGGTATCTCGCGTCAGCCTGATCAGCTTTCGACCGGCGTTGGTGAACGGCCAGGCAAGACCCATGACTATTGTATTAGATTATGTGTTTCGCAATGAGGATTCCAGATCACTGATGTCTCTGCTCAGCCGGAGATGAGAACCAGAAACTAGTTAATTTGTTTCGCGAGTTTCTATAACAGTCATGCATCACACTATTACGCCGCTGACAGCTACGCTCAACGCCAATCTTGTTGTAGCAATCGCAGCATCTCTTGCATCGTCTTGTATCTATCCTTGGGGTCCTTCTCGAGGCAGCGCATCGCCACCTCCTGCAAAATCTGCGGCACTCGATGTGATGACACGCTGGAGGGATTGGGCGGCGTATCATTCAGCGCGCTCTCGATAACCTGATGCAGTTTTTCTCCCCTGGCCGGAGTCTGTCCACACAGAATTTCGTACAGCACGGCTCCCAGGCTGAATACATCGGTACGATGGTCGATAGCAGGATCTTGATTAATCTGTTCCGGCGACATGTAGTGAGCTGTGCCCTGGGCTTTGCCCTGGCAGGTAATGGTGAGATCTCTTATGTCTGATGGAGAAGACTCCCTATCTACTGTGGTTGAACCATCCGGGTTCCATACTTTCGCCAGACCCCAATCCAATAACAGTACTTCACCATAGGGTCCTACCAAAACATTTTCCGGTTTGATATCGCGATGGACGACGCCGTGAGTGTGCGCATATTCCAACGCATAGCCTACCTGTAACACCACCTCCACCAACTGAGTCAAATCATAGCGATCACGATAGTTTAGAATTTCACGTAAGGTATATCCATGCACCAATTTCATGGTGAAATAACAATGTCCTCTGGCGTCTCTACCCAACTCATAAGTCGGCACAGTGTTTGGATGCTGCAACATGGCTGAGACCCGAGCTTCTCGCATCAGTCGCTGTTGTTCAATCTCGTCGTCGGCGAATTCGGGCTTCAAGGTTTTGTAGCAAACGAACCGGGACAGATGCAGATCTTTGCAGGACTTAATCAATGACTTGCCACCCTTGGCGATGGTGCTGAAGAAGGCATAGCGCGTTCGTGGGTCTAACTTCTGCGGAAGCGGCTTATCTGTCTCTTCGAGAAAGACCGAATTATAGCTCTTGGGAGGTTCTGGAAAATTCAGCATCGGCTTACTAGTAGGATTTTGAGAATGGCTCTCGGTCCAGGGCCAGAGTAGGCTAAAGTTCAGTCCAGACCAAGCGCAGTGTTATGGCGCGCTGGCGAATTGATACAATAGTGTAGCGCTTACAGACTGCGCTTCACCGTTCACTAACTTTGGTCTGAATCTCATGGATTTTATTTTATCTTCGAGGGCTAGCGGATCGATCGGGTTGGAAAAAGCCCGGTCCAACCATACCAGATCCTGGGCTGCACTGATGGATTTTTTGTAGCGACCCTGATACCAGTGGGCCACTTCTTCGAGTCCGGACAGGTTGAAAGAAAACATGGCATAGTCACCCGGATCCGATGCTTGCACATGGGCGAGTCCTAACTTGACTGGTGCCCCTACAAATGGAAAGTTGATCGACCATTGTTTGAAGCTTAGCCTGGTTTCTTGTTCAGCTGATGAATCTGATTCTGGCACAGCCACCACGCCCATATTTGCTTCAGACCAACTGCCTGGGAAGTCAAATACGGGCAGCATGACCGGATTTTGAAAAAAGAGATTGATAGAATTCTGGTCGATGCCGGCTAAAAGCAATTCGTCGACACTCCTTCGGTAGGCTACCGCGGCGTCTTCTGCTTTGGAAAAAAGTACTTGCCAATCAGCAATGTACATGTCCGTAAGGGCAACAGCCTCTATGTCGAGAGGATCCTGTTCCCGATAGAGCCTGCGCATCTCATGCAAGAGCCTTAGGCCAGAATAGTATTGTTCGATTATTACGTCCGTTCGAGATCTAGCCACACCGGAGTCAGAATAGGTCCGCAAGGTTAAGCTAGTGTGACCACCAACATCAACTGCCAAACTTTGTAAATAAATTTGTAGCACCTGTTTATACATAATAGGAGGCAGTCGCCGATCATTTCGCCCCCAGGCATTAGTGGCCAATCTCAGCGCCACTTCATTAAGCCGGACCGCCGACCTCAAATGATAGGCTTGCAGTCTCACATGATCTTCAGCCACACCCCAGAGGTGAATATCTGTCAGTTGCAATATTGTCTGGATGAGATCCTGGTTGATAATGTTTTCGTTGCGATTGAGCAGCCAGGCCAGGTGTCGCATCGAATTATTGGCTTTTTTCCAATCTCTGACGTTGGCGAGATTTTCAATTTTTCTGATGAGATAAGGATATTGAGCTTGAGCATAGAGGCCATCATTAATGCGAATGTTTTGAATCGCTTGATTCAACACTTCATGGGCTTCGCCGAAACGCTCGTTTTCGATCAACTGCTGACTGAGATGATCCAGCGTCTCCAATAGACGGCGATCCAGGCGGCCGTAGGATTCCGTCAGTTGATCTAGTAATTGCCGAGACTGTTCAAACTCTGTGCCGATGTCCTCTACGTTGGGTTGTTGGGCACAGGCAAGACTATACGCCATGATATTGCCGAGTATTGACAGTATTAATATGCGTGTAGACATCGTCACGTATTTCCCGGTGAGGAACTTGCTGCTGACTGTCGAACCACCAATCACGACTTAGGCTACATCCACTGGGGGAAAATTAGAAGGTAAATTCGATAAACACAGAGACCCAGAGCAGGAATTGGGCAGGCTTCGCTGGGTCAACTCGCTAATTCTCCGTATATAATAGCAATCTAACTAATATCAACAGCGAGATCCGCATCATGCCCCCACCGATAACCGCATTATTATTGAAACAGATTTCCCGGTGCGATACGCGGAAACGGATGCAATGGGTGTCTTGCATCATGCAAACTACCTGGTGTATTTCGAAGAAGGCCGCAGTCAGTATATGCGAGAAATCGGTCGCGATTATGCCAATGTCGAAGCAAGTGGCTATCAACTCCCTGTTACCGAAGTTGGGGTGCGCTACGTCGGCAGTCTTCGTTACGGAGAACGCATCAAAATTCGCACCTGGATCGATGAAAATCGAAGCAGACGGCTAAGTTTCGCCTATGAAGTTGTGGAATTCGACAATCAGGCAATCCTGGTAACCGGATTCACTCGACATATTTGGACCGACCACCGCGGAAACGTAACCCGGGCACCCAAAGAATGGAAACGCCTCTTTAACGAAACGGAATTAAATAAATAATAACTCTTCCACTAAGCACACTTGTTATTTTATACGTTGGGTCAATGTGCAAGAGGCCAGGGCACGGATAACAGAAACCAAATAAAAAAAGTTATGGCAGCGTGGGCAGAGATTATCGGGCAGACTAAGACTAGTCCAGCGTGCCATGGAAATTCTTCTGAGCCTTGATTGGAGGTAATCGCAATTTGCGGAGACTAATGCAACGTCTCCTCGCAGGTCTCGGCTGGGCTGGGATCAAGACAGATTCTTTCTATGTTGCCGCCTGTTCCGTTTATCAGGGGTTGGTTTAGCTTGCTAATACCACCAGTTCCAATATCCCAACTAGTCCGCTAATTGGTTTCTCATTAGCGAGATCACCGACGCCAGCTTCTGCTATCGATCAAAACCCACACCAACAACAGCGGGCGGTAGGTGAACTGCTGCGCTGGCACCGACAATAATGATACTGCCGTCCACGAATATCGCGCGTTAACGCTGCTATCAAGCCGCTGTTGTGCTAAATTCAGTGTTCCTGGGGCATGAACTGTAATAGAAATATTGCTTAAATCTGGGAATTAAGACCCCAGTTCGGTCTGTACTGAATCCCCTGATACCGTTAATATCTTAAGTCGCTTACACGCTTGCCTGCAAACAGGCCGATCTATGCAATGAAAGAAGTCATCGATAAAGTCAAAATTACTGCGGTGAGGTCGCTTACGCGACTGGTGGTTGCAGCGCTGGAAAATGCAACTTTGCATATAGAAGCGCAGACCATCAGTTTCGCCCGTAGTCAATTACCTCCGATACGTGAAGAATCCAAAACCATTGCCGCGCGCTTCATGCAGAATCTCAATGAGTATTTTGATGCCCTGACTACATTGACAGCAGTTAAAGAAACCGACATAGATGACTACGAGAATTTATCGCTGGTAGATCACGACTATCTGGAAGCGATCATCGCCATGGAGGGCATGGTTAACCACGCAAGAAACTGCGATATTCAGCAGTACATCAGCTTTACCACCAGAATAGAACAACTGTTCCCAAGCTCTCGCATCGATGAAACCAATAATCCTCTGGATCCAGGACAAATTGGTGATAGCTTCAATGAAGCAATCCGCCCCCTGGGGTTCAAGGCACACTATTTATTAACCATCTATCGCGAATTCAACAAGTCCGTATTTCACAACCTCGAAGAAGTACTGATCGAAGCCAACGGCGTATTGATTAAATGTGGCGTGTTACCGAAACTGGATGTCAAGGCCAGAAACAGGGCGCTGCGAAAAGCCAAACGCGCCGCCAGCAGGCCTACGACCGACGCCCAGACGCGGGCGTTTGCCGAAGCTGAAGAATCGAAAGGGAAGGAGCCTGAAACATCCCATGCCGATATGTTTGCGATGATGCAGACACTGGTGAAGGGTTTGGCAGAGAAGGAAGGCACACATTTACAACTACCCGTTTCGAGCCCAACGGTCGATGCCGGGAGCGCTGCACCCAATCTAGACGGTCAAACCAGTGCACCCAATCTAGACAGTCAAACCAGGGATATTGTCGCAGAGCAGCAAGACCTGAAGCAGCAACAAGTCAAGTTGATGCAGATGCTCAACAATATTCAGTCGACATTAAACTCACAAGAGTCTGTAGATTCAGTCGGCGAAAAGGCCACTACGGACAGCACCCACATTACCAAAACGATCAACGAGTCCCTCGAAGAAAGCAGCAAGAAGGGCGACATCGGAGCCATCGAGGGGGAATCCTCTGACGTTTTAAATTTGGTATCACTCTTATATGAAGCGATATGGGACGACGATTCTCTGCCGGTTGTGATGAAGGAACTCATCGGACGCACGCAGATTTCAACCATGAAGATAGCACTCTCGGACACCAGCTTTTTTGATAATGAACAACATCCCGGGCGGGTAATACTGAATGAACTGGCGATGGCCGGGATCGCATGGACCGAGAAGGAATTATGGGAATTCGACCCAGTCCATGCAAAGGTGAAGGATCTGGTGGATCGCATATTGAATGAAAAGGAGCTCAGTAACCCGTTTCTGCAGGGACTCATCGATGAATTGCGGAAAACGATGATCGAATGCGGTGAAATAGATGCGAGTCTCGAACAAAGAATTCGGGAAACAGTCGATCATACAGAACGCCTTGACGATGTTCACGAATATGTCAGGCAGAAGATCAACGAGAGAGTATTGAAAGACAATCTGGATCCTTCGATACGCTCATTACTGGATACGCACTTCCATAACTTTCTAGTCAAATTGGTATTGAAGGAAGGGCCCGGCGGCAGTTCCTGGAAACCAGTCATGAGTACCATCGATGTATTGTTATGGACGGTGCAGGCTGAAAAACAACCGGGAGACCAAGAAAAATTCGAGAAAATCAATCCAAGACTGTTGGATAATCTTGAAAAAGCCTGCGAGATTGGCGGCGCATCGAAAACAAAAATAACCCGGATCATGCGCCAGCTAAAACAGGTGCAGGAATACAGTTTTCTCAAGGCCGCTGCCGGGAGCTCGCTGCAACAAGGGGCCGCTAATGCGGATGGCGATGATAGCGAACAAGCTGAAGCACTGTCTAGAATGCGCCGCCGCGAAGGTCCTCCGTTACCTAGAAATGACCCTCATCTGCGCCAGGTTGACAAGCTGCCAATTGGTGTGTGGCTCGAATTTAAAGGTGCTGCTGGATATCCGGTGCGGTGCACGTTAGCGGCGAAGATAGACAGCATCGACAAACTGTTTTTTATCAATCGGCAGGGAGTGAAGGTCGTCGAACTGACCCGCATGCGCCTCGCGAGGGAACTCAAGGCAGGTTCAGTGAAAATCGTGAGCGAGGGTTCCTTGATTGACCGGGCGATGGAGTCCGTTATTAGCGGCCTGCGAGAATCATTAACGACGCAGGCTGATGACGAGTCCACAGCTGACCTGGCTACTGCCTAGTCATCTGTTGCAGCGATTAACTTCGCTGTTTCAAGCTTCCGCCCGCCAGGAATAAGACGAACCCAAGCACGCCCGCTGTCGCTGCAACCGCGTAAGCTGGGCTATACAGATTTTGACTACTGGTATAAATCAGTCCCAGTAAGGCAGGCCCGATAGCTGTACCGCAGGATGACATTAGATTGCTGACCGAAAAGATTCTTGCATAATCTCGTACGCCAAACGCCTCCGCTATTA
>JADFOC010000531.1 GCA_022563075.1 Pseudomonadota bacterium | reverse complement strand
CTAGCTCATCCAGTACTTGATCGCAGATTCCGCGTATTACCGTGGCACGAGGGTCGAAGTTTTTATAGACCCTGTGTCCGAATCCCATGAGTCGAAATGGATCATCCTTGTCTTTGGCACGGAGAATGAATTCATCAATATGAGATTCATCGCCGATTTCATCTAACATCTCCAACACCGCTTCGTTGGCGCCGCCATGAGCGGGCCCCCAAAGCGCCGCGATACCCGAGGCAATACAGGCATAGGGATTAGCACCAGTAGAGCCAGCCAGCCGCACCGTAGAAGTAGAGGCATTCTGTTCGTGATCTGCGTGTAACAAGAAAATGGTATCCATCGCACTGGACAGAATCGGGTTGACATTGGGTGGGTCGCAGGGAGTGCCAAACATCATATGCAGGAAGTTTTCGGCAAATCCCATATCGTTTTGTGGATACATGAAGGGTTGCCCGATGCCATGCTTGTAACACATCGCCGCCAGGGTTGGCATCTTGGCGATGATCCGGTGTGCGGCGGCGATGCGATGATCTGGATTCTCGATGTCCAGTGCGTCGTGATAAAAGGCAGAAAGGGCGCCGACCACACCTACTAACATCGCCATTGGGTGAGCGTTGCGCGGAAATCCGCTGAAGAATTGATGTATCTGCTGATCCACCATGGTGTGATGTTTGATACAGGTTTCAAACTCAGTTTTTTCGGTGGCGCTGGGTAATTCGCCATGCAACAACAGATAGCAGGTTTCCAGGAAACTCGATTTCTCAGCGAGTTGCTCGATAGGATAGCCGCGATACAGCAGCACGCCCTTATCTCCGTCGATGTAAGTGATATTGGAATCACAGGAAGCGGTAGAGATAAAACCTGGGTCGTAAGTGAAAATTCCGTGTGCAACTAAGCTGCGTACATCGATAACGTCAGGGCCAGTGGTGCCTGTATAGACGGGTAACTCAATGGTCCCATCTATCCCGTCGATACGTAACTGGGCCTTTTTTTCACTCATGCCTGACTCCTGTCAATTTACTGGTTGCGGTACTAATTTACTTGGGAAAACAATCACATAGTGCCTGACTGTAGCCTCTTCTTGAGGCCGATCTAGTGTCGAACAGGGACGGCAATACTAGGAAGAGAGCGAGGCTCTTGTCAAATCTTTGTGGAACCAAAGCGGCGTCGAGCGCCGTGACAATGGTTCAGCCGAATGCCACAGGGGCACCGATTATCCCGCTAATTTTTCCGATTGTGCGACACCAGCAGCTAGAGATTTACGGTGACAGAGAATGCTTGGGAAATTGACAAAACATTGTCGTTATCGCTGTCATAAAGCGAAGTTTAATTGTATTCCGTGGTCTATAATAATATACTCGGCGGCGTTCGAATTCCCCAAATAGTGTAATTATTTCAATTAGTTTGCGCATTCTCGTCTCGCTTCGAACGCGCATTGCTGGTGCTTCCCGAATGGCTAATGGAACAGGCTAAAAGTGAAAGATAATAGACCCATAAACCTCGACCTATTCACCCTGAAATACCCTCTACCGGCAATCACTTCACTGCTCCATCGTATTTCCGGTTTCTTCATATTCTTCGGCATGGCTCTATTGCTGTATCTGCTGGAATTATCACTGCAATCCGAAGCAGGGTTTGGGCTAGTGCTCGAATTACTGAACAATGTAATCGTTAAGTGTCTCACCTGGGCGGTGCTGGCTGGGCTGCTTTACCATCTTATTGCCGGGATTAGACACCTGCTCATGGACCTGGGGATCGGGGAAAGCTTGCAGGGCGGTATGTTATCGGCGCGATTGACCATCGTTTTCTCTGCCATGGCGATGATCGTAGCCGGAGTTTGGATATGGTAACTAACGTCACTAATCTTGGCCGCTCCGGGCTCTATGACTGGCTCATCCAGCGCTTTAGTGCCGTCGTTTTGGCCGTCTATACCCTCTTCATTCTAGGAATATTTGTGATGAGTCCTGATATGGACTATGGGCAGTGGAAGGGCTTGTTCGAATCCAACCTGATGCGAATCTT
>JADFOC010000097.1 GCA_022563075.1 Pseudomonadota bacterium | reverse complement strand
ACAGAATCGCCGATCATTCCCTATCTATCATGTGCGTATCCCCAAAAACAAGACAGCAGATCATGCGGTTCGGTTCATCAACAATTTGAGTCACACCGGCGATTTCAGCGGCCAACCGTTCAACCTGCGACCGTGGCATGAGAACATTGTCCGGTTGATCTTCGGCACACGGGATCGCAGGACGCAACTGCGGACGTTTCAGCGGGTCTTCATTCTGCTCCCGACCGGCATCGAATCCCGGGGCAACCAGTACCCTTGGTGTACTTAATAGTACCTCGTCTCCAAATTCGTTTAGAAATTGGCTGGCTATTGGTAGAGCAGCTACGATGACGGAAATCGTGTTTACATTTGCCAGATACTTGAAGTAATCCGTATAGGCGCGCCCTGCCGTGTCGGCATTACCGGATGACACGCCTAAAAACTGATATGACGTCTCTATTTCGATCTTACTGGTTTGCAGTCTCTGCATTAATGCCTGATTGAACTGTTCCTCCCACGGGGAAGCATCCCAAGCTCCATGTAGCACTAACACGCGCTTTATCTGAGGATCTTGCGCGACTAACTGATGGGAAAATAATAGAAAGGCGAGGGCAGTAAGCCCGGTAATGATGTTGGCAGGTGGGTAATATGTGCGATTTCCGGCGATAAAGGAGCAAATGGACAGCATTGTGCATTATCTCTCTAGCTGAAATCGTCCTTCACTGCCTCAGTCCCTTGGCTCACCCAAATTGCAATAATCCTTTGCTTACTTGCCTGAAGGCCGAAATAACTATTAACATAATTACTGACTAAATAGATGCTGGCAGAACCTCCGAATTTAGCCTAATAGTAAGTATAGTCAACCCCGCCAGCTATTCCATATATAAATCTGGCTTGAAGGAACTCCAGATGTAACGAGAAAATTGGTCCAGGCCACACGACATGCTGGGACAGCTCCAGGGAGCGGAAGCATGTTTCTACTAAATTTTGAAATTGAAAAATGGCTTGCACAACTAAAGGTAAGCGGTCTTGAGAATGAAGCGAGTCTCATGGAACTTCGCGATCATCCAAGCTTAAGAGTTTTTGAATTGCGGGAAAATGGCTTGTCTGCCGAGCGAGCTTTTTTAAGGCCACAAGTAAACTCGAAGATCCCGACGAATTGTTGGCTGAATATTTGAAAATAAAACAATCTATCAAGCAACAGCTTCCCCTTGCGTTGAAAATAGCTGCCGTCCTTTTTGCTTCACGAGCATCGAAATATAATTCTGTATTTAACAATTTAATATGCCTCTCCACCTTAACATTTAGCCAGAAAAAAAGGCAGCGATCGCTGCCTTTTTTTTCTGGATTCATCATGATGAAGGTGATTTCAATAGCATTGCAAAAATATCGTGAGAAATAAATTATTCTGAGTTAAAATGATAGCTCAGCAAGTAATTTTATTAACTATTGCTACTAAAAACTCTTCGCTTTTTTATTTTCCTGCTAAATGCTTTCACCTTTTTTATCCAATTGGTGTTACCCTTACGCCGCTTCAAGATTGACCAAATCTCTTGGTTAATAATTTGCATCGACTCGCCGAGCCGACTGCTACCAAAACTAGTCCGCCGCAACACTCTCTTCTATGGAGTCGTTTTAGATGAAAGATCTAACACAAGGATCTACTACCAAAATTATTTTGACTATGGCATGGCCCATCGCTGCAGGGATGATTTTTCAAACTCTGTATTTGCTTGTGGATCTGTATTTTGTCGCGGCTCTTGGTGAAGAGGCGGTGGCCGGTGTCGGCACGGCGGGCACCTTGCTGTTCATGATCATGGCGCTAACACAGGTATTAGGGGTCAGTGCAGTAGCACTTATCTCGCAGGCGGTGGGTCAGAAGAATCAGGAAGAGGCAAATCTGCTATTCAATCAGTGTCTGGTATTGTCTGGGATATTTGCTGTCATCACCCTGCTTGGCGGCTATCTGCTGGCGGAGAGCTTTCTCGCCAGTATCACCGCCGACGAAGCAGCGTTGAGCGAAGGCCTCACCTTTCTCTACTGGTTTCTGCCGGGCATGGCCCTGCAGTTTGCCATGATGGCGATGGCCTCGTCCCTGCGGGCAACCGGCATTGTGAATCCAGCCATGCTGGTGCAGGTCATAACGGTTCTCCTCAACACCCTACTGGCCCCGATCCTGATCGCCGGTTGGGGTCCTGGTCCTGCCCTCGGTGTTCTCGGCGCCGGCCTGGCTAGCACTATCTCCATCGCCGTCGGCGTAATCATGCTCACTCTGTATTTTTTCAAGTTGGAAAAATACGTGTCTTTTCAAAAGAAGTTGTGGCGGCCACGCTTCGATATCTGGTGGCGGATGCTGGATATCGGCCTGCCCGCCGGCGGCGAGATGGCACTGATGTTCGTGTATTTCTCTATGGTGTATTGGCTGATCCAGGATTTCGGCGCCACCGCCCAAGCCGGCTTCAGCATCGGCGGTCGGGTCATGCAATCGATCTTCTTACCGATGATGGCAGTGGCCTTCGCGGTAGGACCTATTATTGGTCAAAACTTCGGTGCCGGACTGGGAGATAGAGTGCGTGAGACTTGCTACAACGGCATGATCATCAGCGCCGGCCTTATGCTTTTAACCACCCTGTTTCTGCAATGGCGACCTGAGCTGCTCATTGCCTTTTTCACCGAGGATCCTGAGATTGTCGAGGTAGGCAGTGTGTTCCTGCGGCTCATTTCAATAAATTTCGTTGCGCAAGGAATCGTGTTCACGGCATCGGGCACCTTTCAGGGCCTCGGTAATACACGACCCGCTCTGATCAGCTCGGCGGTGCGACTGTTGGTGTTTATCCCTACGGCGATCTATCTCAAAAATCAGCCGGACTTCGAGATCAATCAGGTTTGGTACGTTTCCATTCTCGCTGTGACTATCCAGGCCATCGTTAGTTATCTATTAATTCGAAGAGAGTTTGCCCGCAAGCTAAATAATCTAGAAGCTAATCCGGCTACTAATTGATCCAGCAGGAACGATGCCTAGCAAGAAACAGGCGTCGGCAGCTCCGTCATCGCTATCTGGGCACGGCTCAACCTACTGCTTTTTCAGTTCGGGCTAATGCCCTAGTTCTACCTCTGTCCTGGTTTTACTCAAGCCCGCATTGATGCTGTAATACGCCCTCTTTGCATCGACCAAATAGTACCGAGGGGAAATCAATGATGATTGGGAGAATCATAAGTACCAGAATATTAACGGCATGGCTGTCGCTGGTTTTTGTTTTTGGCGCAGTTTCCGCCAGCGCCGAGATCGAGCAAGCCAGGCTGGATGCTATCTCAGCCGATTTACAGGCTCGCATCGACGCCAACAGGTTATCAGGCGCGGTGGTCATGGTGGCTAAAGACGGTGAGATTCAGATGACGGCAGCCCTCGGTTACCAGAATGTGGAAGATCAGGTGCCGATGAGCACCGATACTATCTTTCGCATTTTCTCCATGACCAAACCGATCGCCGGTACCGCCTTGATGATCCTGCACGACGAAGGCAGGTTCGAATTGAGTGATCCGTTGGAACAACACATTCCGGCTTTGGCCGGCATGGAAGTGTTCGTGTCCCAGAATGATGATGGTAGCTTCGAGACGGTAGCAACCGATCATCCCATGACCATTCGTGAATTGATGAGCCACACCGGTGGCCTGCTTTACACACCACCCCTGTCCCAAGGCCCGATCGCGATGGCCTACGTAAAAGCAGGTATCATGAATATGCCCAACTATACGCTGGCAGAATCGATACCGGCGCTGGCTGACATTCCACTGAACTCACAACCTGGGTCGGAATGGGTCTACAGTATTTCTGTCGATGTGCAGGGCTACCTGGTGGAAGTACTCTCCGGGCAGACTTTCGATGAATTCCTGCAGGAGCGCATCTTCGATCCTCTGGGCATGGTGGACACCGGCTTCTATGTTAAGCCAGAGAACGCCGATCGCTTGGCCCGGCAATATGCCCCCGATTCCGATGGCAAACTGCGGCGAAGTGATACCGGCACGTTCTTGCAAGCGCCTAAGTTTTTGTCCGGTGGTGGTGGTTTGACTTCAACGGCTGGCGACTACATGAAATTTGCGCAGATGCATTTAAACGGCGGCATTTTAGCTGGTACCCGCATTCTTTCAGAAGAAGCGGTGCAGATCATGCGCAGCAATCAATTACCGGATTCCATTAGCGGCATTGGACAACTGTATCCCGGCAATGTGTTCGGTGTGGATTTCGCCATCGTCAATGATTCCGATGCATTCAACGGAGCGCCAGAAGGCACACACTGGTGGTGGGGTATTGCCGGTTCCTGGTTCTGGATTGATCCAGTAGAAAATGTAGTTTTTGTCGGAATGATCCAGAACGACGACATCTTCTACTCAGTACAGCTACATGGCGCCATGCGAGAAATCATCTACAAATAGAGAAAGAAATACCAAGGGTCCGGAAGGATTACTCGTTAATTCCTCCGACCCATTTTTCCCTTACAAGCTTTGAGGACGAGCTATTTCAAGAAATTCCACGTCTTCATTACAACTGGCGTCGATAATGCTTGTTCGTTGAATCTCTCGATTCGACATCATCTCAATTTTGATATCGTGCCTGCTGTATATTACTCCACAAAGCGGGATGAAATAATCATAAACAGTTTCAGTCGGTTTTTCATCACTGTCAATATCTGGGTGTAGCGCACTGGTTTCCCTGACGCGTTCGATATACCAACTTTTAGGATTAATGTAATAGTGACGCTCGTAACCGTCAAACGTAACTACCTTAATCACATAGTAATTCACCTCATCCAGCTGTTCTCTGCCGAACAGCTCGGCATGATGGCCCCGAGAAGATAAATCGTAAAGCCCTAAAATATTCTGATCAACACCTCGCTCTAATGCGGCTAATCCAGCATTACTGATGTCTGTAACTTCAGCCTCCATACCGTCCTGCTGCCAGCCCCCACTCGAATCTATGCCTTCACTGAACACACGCTTATCGTCGATAAAAATGTCAATGCGCATGAAGCCGCTGCGAGTCACCCGATAATCCCCCTTCGCTTTGAACGCAGGCTCCGTAATCTCTATTAGAAAGTGCAGGTTACGAATCGATTGAATTGCTTCGCTTCCTCCGATCGCTTCCACATGTAACGTGATTACATCGTTTGCGGATAATGTATCGCCCTGCAAGAGGGTTGCATTCTGACTATTTACGGCCTGGCTACCCATCAGGAACAATATCAAAATCAAACAGTACTTCATTTTCTTCACCATCGTAGGATTCAGTCTTGTAACTACAATACCTGCAGATAACCATTGGACGAGACAGATTGAAGTAAAGTTGCATTGACAGTCAATAAAGAGTTGTTTGCATGCACCGGAAAAGGCGAAATAGTGACCGGCAGCCCTACTTATTCCCTTGCCAACTCCGTTCAAATAGTGACATCCTGTGCTTATAAACAGCGAGGATAATAATAATGTCACTTTCAAAGAAACTGTTAGTAACCGTATGTACCACACTTGTCTCTTGCGTCGCCATCAGTACCGCGCATGCTCAAGCCTATTCGAACCCCTATGCCACCGTCGATACCTGGGCCAGCCTGCCCGACGGGCGTGTGTTTGGCGCGGTTGGCGATCTAGATGTAGATCCTGACGGCATACACATCTGGGCCGTAGTGCGCTGTGATGCCGGCGCAGATCGATTTGGCAATGAGTGTCTGGATTCGGACCTGGACCCCGTGCTGAAATTTGATAGCGATGGCAAGGTGGTGGAGAGTTTCGGTAGCGGCATGTTCATCTGGCCCCATGGCATCGATGTCGATGATAACGGCAATGTCTGGGTCACCGATGGTGTAGCCGACGCGAATATTCCTGAAGGCGATACCCGTGGTCATCAGGTAATCAAATTCAGCCCCACTGGCGAAGTACTAATGGTGCTGGGCACACCTGGTCAGCCCGGAAGCGGCGACAACCAATTCATTTCACCGGCGGATGTGGTGATAGGTGACAACGGGGATATTTTCGTGGCCGACGGTCATGCGCTAAATGGCAATAATCGGGTAGTGAAATTCAATAGCGAGGGTCGCTTCATTAAAGCCTGGGGCCAGACTGGTTATGCGCCGGGAGAATTTCGAACCCTGCATACCATCGCCATCGATCAGCGCGGCCGCTTGTTCGTGGGCGATCGTTCCAATAACCGCGTGCAACTGTTCGATCAGGACGGCGAGTTCATCAACAGCTGGACCCAGTTCGGTCGACCCAGCGGCATCTTCTTCGATGACAACGACAACATCTATGTCGCCGATTCAGAGTCCGATGATCTACAGAATCCCGGTTGGGAGATGGGTATCCGTGTCGGTGATGCGCATTTGGGCTGGGTGAATTATTTTATCCAATTGCCCTATGGTGATCCGCGAGACCCGGCAGGAAATGGCGCCGAATTTGTGGCGGTTGACAGTAGCGGTAATATGTTTGGCGGTGAGCCCAGACCTCGAAATCTGCAGAAGTATGTACGGGTGAGACCCTAGTCGGTTGCCCGATATCAGGCTTGGGCCTAAGGCTAAATAAATAAGAAAAAGGGCCGGAGAATCATCTTCAGATTCTCCCTGCCCTCCCTAGTTTTTGGATGCTTCCTTAACTACTTCCTGGTTGCAACTGCAGGAATGTC
Organism: Pseudomonadota bacterium; assembly: GCA_022563075.1. Classification (GTDB taxonomy): domain Bacteria; phylum Pseudomonadota; class Gammaproteobacteria; order Pseudomonadales; family Pseudohongiellaceae; genus UBA9145. The sequence continues at coordinate 1,500 of JADFOC010000097.1, read as the reverse complement.
TCCCATTGCCGCCACGATACTCCCTTTCAGTTCGTTGTTTGCCAATTTCAGCGATACTTTGGCAACACCACCCTGTTGATCATCGGCATCAAACTTCAGGGTTTCACCGTCAAACGTCACATTGCTTATCGGACTCTCAGGAAATTCGGCAGCACTGATGGTTCCAGCGAGCCCTTCCTCAGTTTCGGTAATTGTTAAATCGAGAGCGAAAACCTGGCCTTGCAGGTCTAGCTCCATATTCCAGCCACCTAAGACTGATGAATTATCAGCCGCCATGGCAACACTGCCCAACAACAAGAAGGCTATAACAGCCAGGGTTGAAAAAATTCGTTGTAACATTCGTGCATTCCTCCTAGTGGAATTGGTTTTAAAAAGCAGGGCTATACCTACAGGAGGATTCAGTTCCATTCAAGCTCAATGCTACACAACGACTGATAATTCGGGACAGATCGTGTTTTCACCGATTCAATAGGGCTTGCTGGGTTGGTGATACAATAGGGCAAGCCTGCTATTACTTACCTTAGCAACGAGACGAGAGAGAGTTCTTTCATCTACTCTGTTCCCGCGATTGAAGATCTGCCAACACAGGCCTATCCAATCCAGGTGGTTGACGACTCAGAATTGGACGAACTCTTCTTCGAGCATGCTTATGCCATTTTGGATGACGAGGTTACTGGAAAACAGAGTTTTCACCTGCTAGAAATTGCAGGCGAGGGCAATACTCTCTAGCAAATGGATTGCACCAAAGACAGGACACAGCCCAACTGACTTGTGTATTCTTACTCCGCTGCCAAGGGATATAAAAACAAGTGGAGACCACTGCGCGATGAGCCTTGATATTGACACTCAAACCATTAGACGACTGCGCGATGCTCTCATCGAGAGCGGCCGACTGCAAGAAGCGTCTGAGGCGAAAGAAAGTCCAAATAAAATTGACGACAGACAGCAGGCATCGATCGACCGGGTGGCGCCTTTTGCTGAAACCATGTATCTGATGATGATGGCCGATGGTGACGCCGCGGAAGCAGAGAAGGATGCGATTCGAGGGGCGCTGCTGATGCTCACCCATGGGTTTCTGGAGTCAAGCATTCTGGACGGCATGTTGCAACGATGTGAACTGGCCGCTGAAGAGCAAGGGGTTGAATTCAGATTGCAATCGATAGGTGCTCATCTTAGTGCGGACCGTCAGGACCGGGAAACTGCCTTTACACTGGCTGCTGTCGTGGCGGTGGCGGACAATCAGGTGGCGGAGGAAGAATCTACATTGATTGAATCGATCGCGGAATGGTATGGCATATCGAGTAAACGTAGCGATCAAATCTTGCGGCAAATTGAGCAACCAGGCTAAGTGACAATTAACGCATTCAATTTACTTAGGGCACCTCTGAACAATGCAGTGATGCCTCAGGCTTTCAGGCAGGTTAGCAATCAAGACAGGATCGCGCAGAAATGTTTATTACCTTTCAAGCGGTCCTAACGCCGAGTGCTAAGCTGCCTGAA